>JANOWZ010000358.1:0-6827 GCA_031418155.1 Deinococcales bacterium | reverse complement strand
CGATTTTTCGTTGGACGAATCGATCCTGACCGGCGAATCGGTCTCGGTCACGAAGACTCGAGGCGATCCAGTTTTTGCTGGAACCAGCAGCACCACCGGCAGTGCCGAAATCAACATCACGGCGGTTGGGTTGCAAACGGCGCTGGGCAAGATCGGCAAAAGCATTGAGTCAATCTCGAGCGAGAAAACACCGTTGCAACTTCAGGTCAATCGCTTCGTCATGAACATGGCTTGGATTGGCATTGCGGCTTTCATATTGGTATTCGGTTTCAACTTTTTTCGTTCACGAGATTGGGTCACGGCGTTGCTGTTCGGCCTGACCTTGGCGATGTCGATTTTGCCCGAAGAGATTCCGGTCGCGTTCAGCAGTTTCATGGCCCTCGGTGCGGCGCGATTGAGTCGCATGGGCGTGCTGACCAAACAGCCGCAGACGGTTGAGAGTCTCGGTTCGGCGACGGTGATCTGTGCGGACAAGACAGGCACGATCACCAAAAATGGCATGACGGTTCGCAGCGTTTATGACGGTGGGACCGAAACACTCGAGGTTCTTGATGCCTCGACAAAACTCTCCGATTCGGCGCGAGGGGTGCTCGCCTTCGCACGTTGGGCCAGCGAGGACGAACCGTTCGATCCGATGGAAAAAGCGATTGTTTCGGCCAGTCTCGAGGCCGGTTCAATGCCCAAGGTTCCGTATCCAATGGTTCACGAGTATCCGCTCGCGGGCACGCCACCGATGATGACGCACGTTCGACAATCGCCAAATGGCGAAGTCATCGTGGCCGGAAAGGGTGCGCTCGAGCATGTGCTCGCCGTCTGTCGCCCGAAACCAGAAATTGCTGAACGAATCCGTGGTGTGACCAAAGAGCTTTCCGACAAGGGCTACCGGGTGCTCGGTGTGGCCCGAGGTGCGCAAGCATCAACCAATTATCCGGTCAACCAGGACGATTTCAACTGGACCTTTCTGGGTTTGGTCGCACTCGAGAATCCTCCCAAAGAAAATGCCGGTGCCGTTGTGCGGGCCTTCGTTGAGGCTGGCATTCGCGTCAAGATGATCACCGGAGATTTCCCCGAAACCGCCCAAGCGATTGCGCGACAGGTCGGTCTGCCCGATGCCGAATCGTTTGTGACCGGTGATCAGATCATGGCGATGAGCGAACCTGCGTTGCAACTCGAGGTTTCCAAAACGGCGGTCTTTGCCCGAATGTTTCCCGAGGCCAAACTGCGCGTCGTTCAGGCGCTCAAAAAGAATGGCGAGGTGGTCGCCATGACCGGCGATGGAGTCAATGACGGACCGGCGTTGAAGGCCGCGCACATCGGCGTGGCGATGGGGCATCGCGGTTCAGAGGTTGCACGACAGGCCGCATCACTGGTGCTGGTCAACGATGACCTGAGCAGCATGGTCGATGCCGTCGCGCAGGGCAGACGCATCTACCAGAATTTCAAGAAAGCCGTTTCTTACGTCGTCTCTATTCACATTCCAATCGTTCTGACAGTCGCCGTGCCGTTGCTGGCGAACTGGCCCATCGCCAACCTGTTCAGTCCAATTCACGTCATCTTCCTCGAGTTGGTGATGGGACCAACCTGTTCGATTGCCTTCGAGAACGAACCTGCCGAGGAGGGCCAGATGCGGCAGGCCCCTCGAGCCTTGACTGCGACGTTATTTGCCGGTTCGGAATTGGGTCGAAGCATCACGCAGGGACTCGGGATCGCTTTGGCGGTGCTGACCGTGTACGGGTTTGCGATGCAACGTGGCGAACCCGAGGCGGTCGTTCGGACCTTAGCGTTCTCGACCTTGGTGATGTCCAACATTTTGCTGACCCTGGTCAACCGTTCGTTGACGCTTTCAATCTTTCAAACCCTGCGCGTTTCGAATCCGATTCTGTGGTTGATGCTCGGATTGACGTTTGCGTTGTTGCTCGCCACGTTGTTTTTTGATCCCGCACAAAACCTGTTTGGCTTCGCGCACGTTTCAGTAATCAACTTCGCCTGGTGCGCCTTGGCCGCGTTCGTTGGGGTCTGCTGGATTGAGGTGTACAAGGCGTTTGCATCGATCACCCACGCACGAACTGAACGGACGAACGTCGTGCTTCGCTAAGGTCCCAGCTTCTCGAGACGACCTACATCCCGCACATTCGATAGATCACGAATTCGATCAATCTCAAATTGAACAAATCAAAAAAGGAGTCCGTATGCTCACAGCACAACGCCTCAACGAAGAAACCCTCAAAGCACTCTCGAGCGAATTGCCAAAGGATCGCGTGCTTACAGCGATCTGTAATGTCAATCCGGCCAGCGCGATCAATCAGGGTGGTGCGCTCCGAATTCGCATTAAGAATCAACTCGCCAAACTCGAGCTTCCAGACACACTGGCTGACTCGCTCACGTCGGCGGTCTTGGATGATCTGGGTTCGGCGCAACAGGCGACCCGAAGCCGTGCGTATTTTGTTTGGGACGAACACGGGCATTTGCACATTCAAACCCTGGACGCGCAACTCGAGCTTGCCGAGACCATGCGTTTTGGAGCTCCCAATCTCGAGCCGTTGCAGATTGCTTTGTTGAGCAGTCCGCGCAGTTTGATCGTTCTTGTCGATCACGATTGGGGCCGTTTGTTCACGGTACAACTCGGTGAGATTCTCGAGTTGAAGGACTTGCTCGGACTCGAGGCTGGGCGACGAATTCCGGCCCGAAATACCGATGACAACCAGTATGAAGAACACCAAGATCAGGTCTTTTGGAACGTCGTGGTTGAGAAGCTGACCGGGTTGCGGCAGTCGGGCGAGTTCGATCAGTTGCTGATCGCCGGTCCGCCAGAATCGCGCTCGAGCCTGACGGGACAACTCACCTCAGAATTGACAAAACTGCTGGTCGGTTCGTTTCACGCCCCCGGCGATGCGAGCGCCACCAGCGTGCTGACCGAGGCGCAACCCGCGCTCGAGACGGCGGAACGCAATGCCGACATCTTCGCGCTCGAGGCGGTGCGTGAACGTGGCGTGCAAGGCCCTGAGGCCACGCTGACGGCCCTGCAAGAAGGAAACGTCTATGAACTGCTGCTGACCGGTAACGGCTCGAGCGTGCCGGTCTGGTGCGACACCCAAGGCTACATCTTCGCGGTGTACCCGGATCAGGGCATCTCGCCATTGACCGGTGCTGGGGTTGAAGAGAAAACCTTGCGCGATGTGCTCGGTGATCTTCGAGAGCGTTTCGGCCTGAAGGTGCGATTCCTGCGCGGCGATCAGGCGCTCGAACTCGAGGGACAAATGGATGGCCTTGCTGGTGTGCCACGCCATGCCGAGCGCACGTGAACGCTCGAGCCCGATTTCAAGGGCCACCCTTCAAGTTTTCTTTCTATCGCTGAGGAGATCCCATGAGCACCGTCATCGAAGCGCAACTTCCAGGAGGCAAACCGCTGCCTTCACACATGGTCCCGAAATTCGCCATGCGCCATACAGCCCTCGAATCCATCTGGAACGCGGAGGACCCGAAAGCCGCACTTGTCATACTCGAGTACCGCTACGACGAATGGACCGATGAGACCGACCGGCGCTACACCTTTCAAGTCTGCATCGATAACCAGTCAATCCACGAACCTTTGCCGTCCGCGATGCTGACCGAACCGGCCCGCAGCGGTGAGCTGCGCGAGTACATCCGCCGATCACGCAAAAACTTGGATGCCCGAACACCACACCCGGTTCGGGATCGCGTGCGCCGTTGGCTGCGCGGCCTCGTTCCAGATCGGCACGCCCAAGCCCGCGATGCGCTCGAAGCACGCTACCGCGAGGAAGCCCACGAGACGGCGCTGATCAAACACTTGGCGGCATTGATGACCAACCCGCAATTGCAAACGCGATTGCTGAACATCGAACGGCGCAAACGCTCGCACCTCGAACGGCTCGAGACGCTGATCCGACACTTTGAGGGCAAGCTACCGCCACTCGAGCCATTGGACCTTTCGGGCCGCACTTGGCAAGGCTTGTCCACCGCATTGCTCGAGGAATCCCACGATGTTGAGAGCTACCACGAGTTGCGCCCGTTGCTGCAAGACGACCCGGACAACGTGGCGTTGCTCGAATTGATGATCGATGATGAACGCGAAAACAAGAAGGATTTGGTTGAGGTCATGAGCAAGCTCGATCCTTACGCCAACGGTGCGTTCCTCTGGCCCGCCGAGCGAGAGCTTCCCGAGGTGGCGGAAAACAAAACAGTTGTCGCAGGGATTTAAGCGAACTTGTACGCAAGAATTTTCGCAAGGAGAATATCATGTTTCAGCAGATCCTGATTCCCACCGACGGCAGCGAATGCAGTCAGGTCGCAGTGCGAAAAGGCATCGAACTGGCCAAGCTGACCGCCGGAAGCATCACGTTTTTGCATGTGATTGACATTGCGGTTGAGCGAATGATCTCAACGTGGGCCTTGCCCGTCATCTCCGAACAGCATGCCGTGCTCGAGCGTGAGGGAGACAAGGCATTGGCATGGGCGCTTGAACTTGCTAAAGAGGCGGGTGTCGAGGCGAAAACAAAAATTATTCGGGGTCATCCGGCCCCAGCCATCGTCGAAATCGCCAAGGACCACGACCTGATCGTCATGGGAACACATGGATTGCGTGGCCTTGAACGCATGTTTCTGGGAAGCGTGGCCGATGGTGTGCTGCATCAAAGTCAGACACCGATTCTTGTGTTGCGAGCCTCGGCGGGTGTATCCGATAAGACGCAAGGCACTGATGTTCGTGAAACCAAACCCCAACGAAGCGATCCATGACGGCCATTCCCGCCAAACCCTCGAGTCCCGTTTCGACCAGTTCCAATGCTGGTCAAACCTGGCATCAACTCGAAGTCAGTGTCGTCCTTGCCAAACTCGAGAGTGATCAAACCTACGGTCTCGACGAAACCGTGGCCGCCGAACGCCTCGAGCATGACGGACCGAACGCGCTGGTCGAGGCGGGCATCAAAAGTCCGTGGCTGATTCTGCTCGAGCAATTTACCGGCACGATGGTTTTGGTTTTGATTCTGGCGGCGGTCGCTTCGATTGCCCTCGGTGAGGTCACGGACGCGATTGCGATTCTGGTGATCGTGGTCTTAAACGCCGCGCTCGGTTTCTCGCAAGAGTTCCGGGCAGAACAGGCAATGGCGGCATTGCGGCAACTCTCGAGTCCAACCGTTCGCTTGCGGCGTGGCGGTCACTTGCACGAGCGTCCCGCTGGGGATTTGGTGGCGGGCGACATCGTGTTGCTCGAGGCGGGCAACCTCGTCTCCGCCGATGGACGTTTGCTCGAGGCGGCCAATTTGCGAATTCAAGAATCCTCGTTGACCGGTGAATCGCTGCCGGTGGACAAGTCCGTACTCGCGTTCGAGGCTGAAGTCTTGCCTGTGGGTGATCGGACCAACATGGTCTTCATGGGAACCGCCGTGACCGCCGGACGCGGCGTGATGGTCGTGACCGAAACGGGGATGCGAAGCGAACTTGGACGCTTGGCCGGAATGCTGCAATCGGTTAAAAGCGAGGCGACACCGTTGCAGCGTCGTTTGGCGAAACTCGGGCGTGACTTGGCGTTCGCTGCCCTCGCTTTGGTCGCCGTTGTGTTTGTGCTCGGGCTGCTGCGTGGTGAGGATGCGAAGCTAATGTTTGTGACTGCGCTTTCATTGGCCGTGGCGGTCGTGCCCGAAGGACTGCCCGCCGTGGCGACGATCACCCTGGCGCTCGGGGCGCAACGGATGCTCAAACGCCGCGCCCTGATTCGCAAGCTGGCCGCCGTCGAAACGCTCGGTTCGGTCACGGTGATCTGCTCGGACAAGACCGGCACAATGACGCAGAATCGCATGACGGTCAGCGTGCTCGACGTGGCGGGCAACACGCTCGAGTTTGACGAACTGCTCGAACGCAGCGGCACAGCGATTCGTGAACAACCCGAAACGCAAGTCTCGAGGCCAGAGTTGTATGCATTGATCGCCGGGGCCGTACTTTGCAACGATGCCAACCTGATCAGCACCAACCCTGAAGATCCCGAGGCGGCAGGCGATCCGACCGAAACCGCGTTGGTCGTCGCGGCAGTACACGTTGGCCTGGTCAAACCGACGCTCGAGGAACGCTTTCCTCGGGTCAGCGAATTGCCGTTTGATTCCGAGCGCAAACGCATGACCACCGTGCATCACGTGCCAGCAGAACTCCCGAACGAATGGCCGCTCGGCACGAGCACGCACGTTGCCTTCACCAAAGGAGCACCGGGTGGACTGCTCGAGGTTTGCACACGGGTGCTGATCAATGGCGAGGTTCAGATGCTGGATGACGCTGGACGCGAACGCATCAACGCCGCGCAGCGTGGGTTGGCCTCACGGCAAATGCGTGTGCTCGGCGTGGCGTACCGTCCGCTCGATACGATCCCAAACGACAATGAACTCGAGCGCGACCTGACCTTCATCGGTGTGATCGGCATGATCGACCCGTTGCGCCCAGAGGTGCTCGAGGCGGTCGCCACCTGCAAAACCGCCGGGATTCGCACCGTCATGATCACCGGCGATCACCCGTTGACCGCTCAACAGATCGCTCGAGAACTCGGCATCGGCGAGAACTCGCAAGTCTTGACCGGTAACGAACTCGAGAAATTGACATCTGAAGAACTCGCGGCCCGAGTTCCCTATGTTTCGGTCTTCGCTCGAGTCGCGCCGGAACACAAACTGCGCATCATCGAGGCTTTGCAATCTCAAGGCGAACTCGTCTCGATGACCGGCGATGGGGTTAACGATGCGCCCGCGCTCAAACGTGCCGACATCGGCGTAGCGATGGGCATCACCGGCACCGATGTCGCCAAGCAAGCCTCGGCGATGGTCCTGTTG
>JANOWZ010000357.1:0-3614 GCA_031418155.1 Deinococcales bacterium | reverse complement strand
TATAGACGCAAAAAATGAAGTTTCTGTTGCGTTTGAACTCAAGGACAGAGACGGGATCGCAGGCTCGAGGAGGAATTTCTCGAGGTTGAACAAACACGATCGAACTTGTTCAGCACATACGGAATGCAAAATCGGGTCACGTCTCGAGCCTCTAGCCACTTACTAAGTCTCGAGTGGACGATACTCGAAACACTCGAGATTTCTGCGCTGATCACCGCCTTTTTTCGCGGCGTGGCGTGCTGGTTTTGCGGGACAATCTTCTGATGACTTTCGTAGGCTCGAGCGGGTAGTATTTGGTGTGGAAATACGTCTACATGGATTGGCTCGAGTTTTCTCGGGCAGCAACCGCCTTAAGGGAGGCAGCAGAATGGTTCAGCGGTTTGATGTACTGGGGGGTGGGACATGGGGTTGATTGATCGGTTCTTCCCAGACAGGCCGGACGCATCGGCGAAGCTGTTTTTGACTTCGGCGATTGTTTGGATCGTGGCTGGTGCAACTTTTGGATTGCTGATGGCGACGCAGTTCATGTTTCCGGAAATCACCAAGGACGTTCCGTGGTTGTCGTTCTCGAGGGTTCGTCCATCGCACGTCAACACGAACGTTTTCTCGTGGATTTCGATGGCCTCGGTCGGAGCAATGTTTTACATGCTGCCACGTCTGGTTAAAGCGCCACTCTTCTCGGAACGCCTGGGCACGCTCACAGGCTGGCTTTGGAACATCTTTGCGATTCTGATTCCGATCACCCTGCTTAATGGTCTGTCTGAGGGCCGCGAGTGGGCCGAGTTGATCGCACCGATGGATTGGTTCTTTCTGGTTCTCTTGGCGATGACTGCGGTTAACGTCTTCGGTACGGTTGCCCGTCGCACCGAGCCTCATTTGTACGTTTCGGTCTGGTACTGGATGGGTTCAGTATTGGGCTTGAGCATGGTCTTCATTGTCGGCAACCGAACCTTCGTACCGATGGACGGCCTGAACGACGCGATTGCCAATTGGTTTTACGCGCATGACGTTCTGGGCTTGTGGATCACGACAATGGGCTTGGGCATTACGTATTACCTGCTGCCGAAACTGACGGTTGGACGCAATGGCGAGCCGGGCAATCCGATCTACTCGCACAAACTGTCCTTGATCGGATTCTGGGGTAACTTCGCGTTCTATACCGGTATCGGAGCGCACCACATCATCCAATCGCCCGTGCCCGAATGGTTGAAGGCTTTCGCTATCGCCTCGAGCGTCTTGATGAGCGTGCCGGTGTACAGCGCGAGCGTCAACTTCTGGCTTTCGACGCAGGGCCGTTGGGACAACCTCTCCTGGAATTTGCCATTGCGCTTCCTGACCTTCGGTTGGATGGCCTACGCACTCGCCAGCTTTCAAGGCAGCTTGCAGGCCGTGCGTTCAATCAATTGGTATCAGCACTTCACTGGCATCGTCAGCGCCCACGCGCACTTGGCGATGCTTTCGGGCTTCTCGATGATTTTGTTCGCAGGTATCTACTACGTGATTCCTCGCGTGTACAAAGTCGAGTGGTACTCGAGGCAACTGGTTAACGTTCACTTCTGGATGATGGCTGGCGGTTTCGTCGCGTTCTTCTCGTCCTGGACGACGATGGGTTTCGTGCAGGCCTCCGCTTGGAACATGGGCATCAACGTGCAACAAACCGTTCCTTTCCTCGGGCCGTTTATCGCGGTGCGTTGGATGGGTGCGGCCGTGATGGTCGGTTCGATTTACTTATTCGCGTACAACGCCCTTCAGACCGTGCGGATCGCTCAGCGTCAAACCGCTGCGCAATCCATCGGATCATTCGCGCCCGCAGCGGCGGACGATTAAGCCAGCCGCAAAAGCCTCGGAGGGATGAATACATGAAGCACAACATGTGGAACAAAACAGCTTTTGCGGCATTTGGGACCAGGAGGGCTCGAGGATGATTAACGCTAAGAACGTCATTGTTGGCCTCGCCTTCCTGATGCTGATCATGTGTGTGACTTCGCTGGTGATCATTGTGCCAGCGGCGAGTTTCAACCCGGAACCGACACCAGGTTTGCGTCCGTACACGGCAGCCGAATCTCGAGGCAAGTTGATTTACCAGCGCGAGAATTGCTACGTCTGTCACAGCCAATTTGTGCGCTTTCAGGACGAGGGCATTGGTCCAACATCGCAGGCTGGCGATTTCGCTTACGAGCGCGTGAATGTCCTCGGGACATTGCGCAACGGTCCCGATTTGACTTACGAGGGTGGTTTGTACGCCGACGAGTGGCACATCGGACACCTCAAGGCTCCACGTTCGTACTTGCCGGGATCGTACATGCCAAGCTTCTCGTATTTGGATGACAACGACATTCAAGATTTGGTTTCGTACATCCAAAGTTTGGGAACGCGCAACACTCGAGCTTGGGAAATCAAAGATGTCAACATTCCCGAAAAGTACCGTGACCTGAAATCACCATTTCCTGGTTCGCTCGGTGCCGCTGCCGCTGGTCGCGGTATTTACAATCAGAACTGCTCACAATGCCACGGGTATTCGGGTCGCGCCGATGTGCCGCTGGCTCGAGTTTTTTACCCGAAGCCCGCTGCAAACTTCCACTTGCCACGTTACAAAGATTTCACCGACGGACACTGGTACAACAAGATTGGTCGTGGCGTTCCCGGAACCCGCATGCCGCGCTGGGATCAAACCTTGAACGAGGAACAAATCTGGTACGTTGCCGAGTACCTCAAGTCGCTCGCCGCCGATCAGGATTTAACGCCGAACGCTGGACGCGAACAGTATTACAAACCGAACGTGCTTCAACCCGGCAACGCTGAACGCCATTACGAGGGTGCGCCAAAGGCCGCCAAAGGACACTGATGAGCCAATACCCGAGGATTCAAAACTTAGCTCGAGCCGCAACGATCTTGGCTTTTGTGTCCTCGAGTGCGCTGGCCGATCACGTGCCTCCTGTTGGACTGGACTCGAAGGGTACATGGGCGGTGCTGATCTCCGTCGGAGTGATCTTCTCGCTGCTGATCCTGTCCTTCGCTTGGGCGTACTTGGACGGTCAATTCACCAACCCGGAACGCATCAAGTACGCCCTGACCGAACCTGAACGCGAATGGCCGTTTGAGAACGGCACCAGCCTTGAGCGTCCCGCCGTGCCCAGCAAATCCTGACCAGCAAATTCTGACGAGCAAATCCTGACAGACCAGAGAGATTGAGAGGTACTTTATGGCCGATGCACCCGCAACCGAAAGAGCCCAAGGCATCGTCACCACCGATGCGCATGACGACCATCACGAGGAAGGCTTTCACGCCATCGCCGGATTCAAAGTGGGCGAGAAAAATGTGCCGTTCTCGGTGATCGTGACCTTCTTGTTCATCGCAACAATTGCTGCCATTGCGTGGATTCCCACGCAGGGATTTTAGCGTGAAAAAAATGACTCGAGTCACCAACTGCTTGCTGGGATTGACACTCGCGCTCTCGCTCGGAGCCTGCGCCGTCAAATCGAACGCCAGCAACAAATCCAGCGACAGTGCCAAAAGCGGCGAGTACTCGCTCGCTCCGGTTGAGCACACTTCCGAGGAAGCCAAGTACACCTGGAACACCCCGAAATACCCTGAGCAGTACAAGGTTGATCCC
>JANOWZ010000356.1:0-10951 GCA_031418155.1 Deinococcales bacterium | reverse complement strand
GCTGCACTCGCGGGTCTGGCTGCCCTGTTGGTGGCCCTCTCGGTGATCGTGTTCCGCACCGAGGTCAACCGCCGCGTCAACGACGAGATCGATCTGAAAGCCTTCGACATGCGTGTTCTGGGCAAGTTGCCTCGAGTTCCACGCCGTCGCGGTGACAACAGCCTGCAAACCGTGCTGGACCTCAGCAAGGCCGTTGATGATGTCGCCTTTGTTCGTGCCAACTTGAACGTGCTGTTGAACAAAGTCAGCGGTCCAAAGATCATCCTTGTGACCTCACCACTGCCAAGCGATGGTAAATCCAGCGTCACCGCCACGCTCGCCGACAGCTTCGCCGCCGCCGGTCAACGCACCCTGATCATTGATGCCGATTTGCGCCGTGCCGGTCAACAGGCGATCTGGGCCAACCAAACCCAATCGAACTCTTGGGTCAGCCTGCCCGGAGCAACCCAGGCGCAAAGCACCTTGCGCGGCACAAGCCGTGACACCTCAGGCCGTGACATCTCAGGCCGTGACACCGCGAGCGGTGCGAATGCCTCTGAGACCACCAATGCCGATGCGCGTCAGCACAATTTGCGCACCGCCACCAAAGATCCCGAGACCGCCAAGGCCCGCAAGTTGCAGGACAAACTGCACTTCCTGCCCGCCGGTCCAGCCACCTGGCGAAGCTCAGAGTTCCTCTCGAACGGTTCGTTTGCCGCCGCGTTAAAGCGTTGGGGCACCAGTTACGACGTGATCTTGATCGACTCTCCACCCGCGCTCGCCGTGGCCGATGCGGTCATGTTGGCACCACTCGCCAGCGGTGTGCTGTTCGTGCTTGAGCCCGGACGCACCACCCACGAGGCGATGGCCCGCATCCTGGATGCGTTTTCCCTGGGCAAAGCCAACCTGCTCGGCGTGGTCTTCAACAAAGTCAATCCGCGTTCCCGTGACCGTTACAGCTACTATCCACCCAAAGGCGCTTTGGCCGCCACCGGCAGCGGTCGTCCAAAGAGTGCCGCCGACCTGAGCTTGAACCTCGAGACCGGACGTTAATCAATCGCTTCGATGATCTTGGAGTGTTGCAAAATCACCACCAAAGACCAATAACGCGCCTAACCTGATGGCCTATGTCGCCCCTGAGACAGCCAAAAAATTTGCTTATCCAAAGGCGAGATCAAACGCCTCAGAACAGTCAGAACGACCCAATCTTGATCCAAGTCTAAAGAGGTGCGAATGGAATGGGGCATCACCACGCGCAACAACTTATCTACTCATTCTGTAGTAATCTCTCTCAGAGGCGGTGAACCGTGCTAGGAAGCATTAAACCCGAAGAACTCAGCATCCCCTCAGCCGCCAGCACCGCCCACGGTTCACTCACGCTTCGCATCATCGGCAACATGCTCGCCCTGCTGTTAACCGACGCTGCCGCGTTGTGGTTCTCGAGCGCGATCTTCAGTTTCATTCGCGTTCAGGTCTTTCACCAACCGTATTTCGCTTACGAACCGCTCTGGCTGGCGGTCTGGATGAGCCTCTGGCTGATCCTGGCCGTCATCAACGGCCTGTACCCCAGTTATGGCCTGGACTTGACCGAACAAATCAAACGCACCTCGAGCGTCTTCACGGCCACGCTGCTCTCGACCTTTGCGGCGCTGCTGCTCGCACCCAACACGGCAGGTTTCTCGAGGATGCTCTTGATCTTCGGTGGTTTCCTGGCCGTCCCGATCTCGATCTTCTTCCGTCGCCTGATGACCCTGATCCTGGTTCGCTTTAACCTCTGGGGGGTGCCGGTGCTGATCGTTGGTAACAGCGATGTCGCCCGACAACTCAACCGCATCCTCGAGCACGTTCCCGCCCTCGGCTACCGCCCGGAATTGCGCCAAGTCGAACAACTCGATTGGAATCCAAGCACCTACACCTCATCCTCGGCCCGCATCGCCTTTATTGGCGATCCGCACATGCAATACCGGCAACGCGAGGCGATCATTGCCGGACCGCTCGCCGGATTCCGTCGCGTTTTCCTGGCGGTGGACACACCAGCCCTCGACATCGGCTGGGCCGACGCCCGATACCTCGGTTCTGTGCGCGTCCTCGAGTTGCGCCGACTGCACCTCGACCCGACCGAATTGCGCGTCAAACGTGTGATCGATTTGTGCATGGCGGTCGTGATGCTGCCAGTGATCCTGACGGTCATGGCGATCCTGGCGATCCTGATCAAACTCGACTCACCGGGTCCGGTGTTTTATGCCGCCGACCGCCTTGGATTGCGCGGACGCAGCTTCAAATGCTTTAAATTCCGCACCATGCGCGTCAATGCCGAGGAATACCTCGAGGAAATGCTCAAGAAAGACCCGGCGCTCAAGGCCGAATATGATGCCTTCCACAAATTGCGCCACGATCCTCGAGTGACCCGGGTTGGCACCTTCCTGCGCAAAACCAGCCTGGACGAATTGCCACAGATCATGAACGTCCTCTGGGGCGACATGAGCCTGGTCGGACCGCGCCCGTACCTGCCACGCGAACGCGAATACATGCACCCCTACACCGATGCCGTGCTTTCGTGCCGTCCGGGAATCACTGGCTGGTGGCAGGTCGAGGCCCGCAACAGCGCCCGGTTTGACGAACGCCTGCAACTGGATATTTTCTACATTCGTCGTTGGAGCATCTGGTTGGACCTGCACATCCTGATCCGCACCGTGATGGTTGTGCTTCAAGGCCGTGGCGCATATTAAGCCTGTGGAGGCAGCGCACGTGAAACCTGTTGCCATCCGGATGCGACCCAAACCATCACTGGCAAAAGATGTCACCTCTCAGGTCTGGATTCAATTTCTACTGAAAGTGACACTTGGGGTTTCCTCGATTTTGCTCGCCCGACACCTCAGCGCCACCGATAACGGCCTGCTCGGTACGGCCTGGCAGTACGTCGGTTTTGCACAATTCCTGACCGACCTGGGCTTCAACACCGTACTGGTTCGCGAGGCTGCCGCTGCTGACGATGCCCGTCGCCGCATTCTGGTCTGGACTTCATTGCGCTCGAGAACCACATTGGCGCTCGGTATCGCTATCCTGGTTTTGATTGCTTCATTCTTTGTGCGTGAGATCATGCACAGCGATGACATCAAGCAGGCCGATCTCGACAAAATGGCATTCCTGCTGCGGGCCTTGGTATTCCCGATCATGATTGCCAACATGCTTTTTACCTGGGCCGAAGGGGTAATGGTTGCCACTGAGCGCGTCTCAATTGCGGCACGATACAGCCTGATTTGGGCCTGTGGGAACATCTTTGCCACACTGATTGTGTTGGTCACCAATACTGGCTTGCCTCAATACACAGTGCTGCAATTGATCAGTGCTTGGACCTTGGCCCTCGCAGGTGTTTGGTGGGTCCAACGCGAATACGCCTACACCAAGGCCCATGACACCAACATGCAGAAATCGATTGCGGCCTTTGGCATCGCGGGGGTGCTCACCAATCTGGTCCAAGCCATGCCATCATTCCTTCTGCCCGGAATGATGAGTTTTGCCAGCATCGGTGCATACCAACAGGGATACAAGTTGCCTCAGGTGTTGCTCGCCATTCCCAACGGCGTTGGCAAGGCGTATTACACCCGCATGTGTAAAGCTTGGGAAACCAACCGCCAGGAACACACCAAACTGATCCTCAGTTCCTTGCGTTTTGGCAGTTTGATCGGTGGGATCATTGGGGTGGGGTTGTGTACGGTCGCACCAGAATTGATTCAATTGCTCTGGCCGAACAAATGGCCGCCCGCCACCGACACCACACTGGCTGTGACTGCATTTGTGCCGTTCGTGATCATGATTGCCTCACCGCTCGACCAGGCACTCTCAAGTTCCAACCGTTACGCACTGCGCACCAAACTCTTGTTCATTCAAGTGGTGGCTGCCGTGATCGCTTACCTGACCTTGCCACGTCAGTACGGCATCGTCGGTGTCGGTGTCAGTGTGCTGCTGCTTGAAGTGATCATGCTGGTGGTGTACTTCATCGTGGCCGATCCCATCTTCAAATGGAAGGCGTTCAGGACCATCCTCGAGCAGATCGGTCTGGTGACTGCCGCGACCCTGCTTGCCCTGCTGGTGAAACCGATGTTGCAATCCAGCGGTCCGATGCACTTGTTGGGCGCATTTATCGCTGCCCTGTTTGGCGTTCTGGTTTTTGTGTGCGCGAACCTGGTCATCGACAAGGAATTGCGCCAGACGGTGTTGGGCAAGGTTTTCAAACGCCGTTGATGTCCGACCGCTTGCAACCTGCGTAAAATCACGCATGAACCCTCGAGCCTTCAACCGCCGTGATGCCTTGCGTTGGCTGGCGTTCGCACCGTTCGCGGCTTCAGGCACCCGTGCCGCCTCGGGCACTCCTGAGGTGATTGTCGTTGGTGCTGGTATCGCGGGCCTCGCCTGTGCCCGAACCCTACAAGACCAGGGCGTGCGCGTGCTTGTGCTCGAGGCCCGCAACCGCATCGGTGGACGAGTCTGGACGGACCGTTCATGGAAGAACGCGCCGGTGGATTTGGGGGCACAGTGGATTCATGGCGTTCAAGGCAATCCGATCAGCGCCCTCGCTCGAGATTTTGACCTTCGCAGCCAACCCACCGATTACAACGACAGCATTCTTTACGGCCCGGACGGACGGCGCATTGTTGATCAGGCCGAGAGACGCATTGATGCACGTTTTGAGCGCCTGATGCGGGCCATAGCCGTTGAACGCCAACGGCTCGAGAACTCTGGGGAAGCCGATATCTCGTTGCGTCGGGCCATAGATCGAATCGTTGCAGGTTGGGATTTGAATCCCAGCGAACGGGCCGAACTCGAGTTTTCGATCAACACCAGCATCGAACATGAATACGCCACCGATGCGAACGACCTTTCCTTCTTCTCGTATGACGATGATGATGCTTTCGACGGGGCCGATCACGTCTTCCCACAGGGCTACGATCAGGTCGCACAAGGTTTGGCCCGTGGGCTCGAGATCAGGCTTGAGCATGTCGTTGAACGGGTTGAGGACACAGGTCGCACGGTCAGGGTCAGCACCAACCGTGGAGTCTTCAAGGCGACCAGGGTCGTTGTGACCTTACCGCTCGGTGTGCTGAAATCTGGCGCGGTGGAGTTCTCTCCGGTGTTACCCAAAGCCAAGCTTGAGGCGATCAAGGCGCTCGGTTCGGGCGTGCTCGACAAGGTGGTGCTGCGCTTCCCGACGGCCTTCTGGGACGAGGCGCAGGTCATCAACCTGATCGCGCCGCGCCGTGGCGAATGGGCGGAAAGTCTGAACTGGCACGCGGTGGTTGATGTGCCCATCCTGACGATCTTCAACGCCGGATCGTTCGCTACCCAACTCGAGGCGATGAGCGATGCCGAGATCGTGGCTCGAGCCTTGAATGCCATGCGCGGCATCTACCCGAACGCGCCCGGGCCAGTTGCGTTCAAGGTTGCACGCTGGGGCCGCGATCCATTCGCACTGGGTTCGTACTCGTACCGTGCTCCCGGCTCGAGCGAGGCAGAGTACAATGCGTTGGCCGCTCCGCTGCGTGGTCGGGTGTTGTTCGCAGGTGAGGCGACTTCGAGCCGGTATTCGGCAACCGTTCATGGTGCGTATCTTTCCGGGGTGCGGGAGGCGAAACGGATTCTGCAATCGCGTTGATTCTGCTGACTGGAGCCTCCGAATCGCTGCGCGATTTACTCGACCATCCACGACTCGAGGTCAGGACCGCCACCGCCCGCGTACTGATGGAACAGGGCCATGAGGAATGGCTCGAGAAACAAGACCGTATCGAACTCGTGTCTACAAATGGCGGCGAATGAAATAACCAACATAGGCACGAACCCGATTGTTAACCCAGCCTCGAGCGCCGCCTGCATCCCCCGCTCTTCTGAGCCACGGAGAGTATCGCGCCATCTACCTCGAGCCCCGACACGGCGCGCACCATGTCCAGTGGCGGTCCGAGCGCACCACAAACGGTATCCAAAACCCGCATGTTTGGCTCGAGGCATGTTCGAGACTCCGCCCGCATTGGCTTCACGACCGGTGATGTTGATTGCTGCGCAACGTGACACGTTGGCGACGCTCGAGGTGACGCACGCGCCGCTCGTTGCAGAATTCAAACGACATCGTGTGCAACTCGAGGAACGGATGTTCGATGCGGATCACAGCCTCTCCAGCCATCGGATCGCGTTGGCCCGAGCGACCCTGACGTTCTTACAGCATCATGTCTGATTACAAGCGCATTCCGAACTTGCGGATCAAGCCGGTGCGTCCGGGTTCGGTTAGGCGCAAGGCTCGGGTGTTTGGCACCCGTGCGAACCAGCGACGCTCGAGCAATTGCGTGGTCAAGGCGCGTCCGAGCGCCCCGCCGAGGTGATGGTGACGTTCGGTCCAGTCCAGGCAGGCTCGGGCTTTACTGTGGTTGGGAATTTGCACACCGAAGTTCTCGAGGTTTGTTCGGCCAAGTTCGGTCAGCACGAATTCGTTCGGCGCAATCTCTAACCAGCCATTCTCGAGCATGGTTTGGCACAATTGCACACCAAGTTTTCCGGCCAGATGGTCGTAGCAGGTGCGGGCGTAACACAAGTCTTGATCGGGCAGTGTGCGCCCTCGAGTGTGAACCGGTGCGATCACCTGCAACGCCTCGAGCGCCTGCGCGACGCTCGCGTTCGAAAGTCGGTAATAGCGGTGTCGTCCCTGCGTTTCAACTTTCAGCAATTGGCCCTCGAGCAATTTTTGCAGGTGCGTGCTGGCAGTTTGTGGACTGACGTGGGCAATCTCGGCGAGTTCCCCGGCGGGCAGGGCAATGCCTCCCATCAGCGCGGTCAGCATTGCGGCACGGGCGGGTTCACCAATTAAGGCGGCAACACCCGAGAGGTCTGGTTCGACAGGATTCGCAATCATGCCTCGAGTGTAGGGTGTTCGGCGCAAGGTATGTTTCGATGCAGGTTGAAACGTTGTTTGTGGTCGCACCCGCATGATGCAAGCCATGAACCAACTTTCTAACTCGAGGCTTCAGGAAACCACTGACATGACCAAGACTTCATCACCAGTTTTGATTGCCTGCGGTTTGGCGCTCGGGCCGACGGTGGCGCTCGGTTTTGCACGGTTTGCTTATGCGTTGTTGTTGCCGGTGATGCGTCAAGATTTGAGTTGGTCGTACTCGCTCGCGGGCGGCATGAACACCGCAAATGCACTCGGGTATTTGATTGGGGCACTCGCGGCCGCGCCGATCATGCGGGCCATCGGTGCTCGAGTTGCGTTTATCGGAGCGCTCGTTTTGACCGCGTTGGCCTTGCTAGCCAGCGGCTCGAGTGATGTTTACGCCTGGTTGCTCGTGGCTCGAACCATCGCCGGAATCGGTGGCGCGATCATCTTCGTAACCGGTGGAGCCTTGACCGCGCACGTCGCCTCGGGCGTGCCGAAGCAATCCGGTCTGTTGCTGACCACGTATTATGCCGGAGCCGGATTCGGGATTCTGCTGTCCGGTATCAGTTTGCCATTTGCGATTCAAACCGGAAGCGATTGGCGGTCCCTGTGGGTCGCGCTCGGACTTGCCGCACTCGCCGTTGGTTTCGTCTCGAGCCTGACCGCGTGGCGCTTGCCGGACCAACGTGCCCAAGCCTCGAGTTCGGCCTCCACCTCACCTTGGGTTCTGGCGTGGTCGTTCGCGGCGTACTTTTGTTTTGCGCTCGGCTACATCGCCTACATGACCTTCTCGGTCGCGTTTATCCGGGCGAACGGTGCGGGCACGCTCGAGGTCGCCACGTTTTGGGCGGTGCTCGGCGTTGCGGCGATGCTGGCCCCAACCGTCTGGAGCACCCCCATCACCCGCTGGCCTGTCGCTCGAGGTCTGAGTGCCACACTCGCCACGGTCGCGGTTGGAGCAGGCTTACCGCTCGTCTCGAGTGCCCTGCCGGTGATGCTGGTCTCGGCTGTCTGCTTCGGTGGCTCGTTCCTGTCGGTGGTGGCCGCCACGACCGCGCTCGCCAGACGTTACCTGCCCTCGAGTGCCTGGAGTGCTGGGATCGCCCTGTTCACCGTGATTTTTGCCGCCGGTCAGAGCCTTGGACCGCTCGTCTCGGGGATTCTGAGCGATGGCGCTGGCGGCTTGCGGGCCGGTTTGGGCTGGTCGGCGGCGGTGCTCGCGTTGGGCGCAATCATCGCGCTCGTGCAAGCACCGCCGGAACCTCAACCCTGAACTTCAGGCCGCACTTTGCGATTGCGCCTCGAGCTTGGCGCGTTCCTCTTCGATCAAGGCGCGGCGCAAAATCTTGCCGACCATCGTTTTTGGCAATTCAGTCCTGAACTCCACCGCCCGAGGAATCTTGTACGCCGAGAGTTTCCCTCGAGAGAATTCGATCAGTTCGGCTTCGGTCAGCGTCTGGCCTTCCTTGAGGATCACGAACGCCTTGACGGTCTCGCCACGGTACGCATCGGGAATGCCCGCAACCACAACTTCCTGCACGGCTGGGTGCGTGTAAAGGACTTCTTCGACCTCTCGAGGGTAGACGTTGAAGCCGCTCGCGTCGATCATGTCTTTCTTGCGGTCATGAATAGCAAAGTACCCATCCGCGTCCATGCGGGCCATGTCACCGGTCAGCAACCAACGGCCTGGGGTGTTGCCGCCGTCCAACGACTCGAGGATGCACTTCGCGGTTTCCTCGGGTTTGCGCCAGTACCCGAGCATGATGTTTGGGCCGGAGATGGCGAGTTCGCCGACTTCACCTTGAGGCAAGCTGTTGCCGTTCGCATCCACGATCCGACACTGAATTCCCGGAAGCGGCAATCCGATGCACCCCTCGCGGCGTTCACCGAAGACCGGATTGACGTGCGTGATCGGGCTCGATTCGGTCAGGCCGTAACCCTCCACCAAACGTCCTCGAGACAGCTTCTCGAACGTTCGAGCCACCTCGAGCGGCAACGGGGCCGCGCCAGAAATGCAGACCTTGATGCTCGAGAGGTCGTACTTTTTGACATCGGCAAAATTGTTGATGGCGACGTACATGGTCGGTACGCCCGGAAAGAGTGTTGGCTTGTGCTTCTGGATTGTTTCGAGCACGTCTTTGACTTGGAAGCGCGGCAGCAAAACCATCGTCGCCGCATTTTTGACGGCCAGGTTCATCGCGGCGGTCATGCCGTAAACGTGGAAGAACGGAATCACCCCGAGCATGATTTCCTCGCCGTCTTTCAGGCCCGGATTCCAGGCGGCGGCCTGCGCGACGTTCGCCATCAGGTTCCGGTGCGAGAGCATCGCGGCCTTCGGCGTGCCGGTCGTGCCGCCCGTGTATTGCAGCAGCGCGATGTCGTCCGGTTGCACGTCCACTTGGGCCAGATCGTGCTTGTGCTCGAGGAAATTTTTCCACATCGTCACGGTGGATGCACCCTCGGCTCGAGGGTGAACATCGACCCAAGTTCCCTCGCGTTTGGCCTTGATCGGATACAGAACATTCTTGGGGAACCGCAGGCAATCCTGAATGCCGGTCACGATCACGCGCTTGGTTGGGACTCGAGCTTGAATCTCCTCAAAACGCGGGTAGAACAAATTCAGCATCACCAGGGTGGTCGCGCCGGAATCTTGCAGTTGATGCTCGAGTTCACGGGCGACGTACAATGGGCTGGTGTTGACGGCAATCGCGCCAGCCAGCATCGTGCCAAAAAACGCGATCACGAATTGTGGGCAGTTTGGCAGCATGATCGCCACGCGCTCGCCTTTGGTCACGCCTTGAGTTTGCAAGGCCGCCGCAAACTTGCTGGCCTGCACGAGCAGTTCGGCGTAGGTCATCGTGAAACCCAGGAATTCGATGGCGGTGCGTTTCGGATGGCGTTTCGCGGCCCCCTCGAGCAATTGCGAGAGTGCGGCGTTCGGGTAGATCAATTCTCGAGGGATGCCGGGTTCGTACTTTTGAAACCAGATTTGATTTGTGCTGATTTGATTCATACGGGCTCCTTCGGGGATGAGAGCACTCGAGACGATTCGTTGACCAGGTGTAAGTTTGCACCGAGTGTAGCGAAACTGGGAGGCGACTGCAAGCCAACTGATGAGTGCAGTGTGCCAGACGAGGCTTAACCCAGGATGGAATCACCTCGAAAACTTCGAAGCCACGCTCGAGAATCTTATTCCGATACACAACATCACGGTTTGAGCCGTTCTCGAGAAAATCCGTTCAGTCGATCACGCAACAGGTTTTGAGTTTTTGGAAGCCGTGTTTCTTTTTCGCCCCGCTTTGCGCGAACTTTCTTCAACCCGGAACTTCACGATTCTGGCGATCAGGTCAAATGGAATCGGTTTGTCCAACGGAAACTGCACCGAACCTTTGGCCCCCTTGTAGGCGGAAAGTTCGGGTTTGAACGCCTCGATTCCTGTCGGTGCGGGATAGAACCCGATGTGATTCTGATGCGCCGCGAAGTGAACAAGATTGCCGTTCAGGAAAAATGTTGGCATTTGATAACTGATTTTTTCGGTTGCCTCCGGTGCGGCCTGGGCAACCGTCAGGCGGATTTGCTCGAGGATGGCTTGCACATCGCTTGGGAAGCCCGCGATGTACCCATCGATGCTGGTGATGGCGGTTTGATCGGTGTTCATGCGGACTCCTTTTCAAACTCGAGTGCTTTGTTGAGGGTCATTGTCCCAGCACCGATCCTTTTTCTCGAGCGAGATCAAGCGGTGATGCTCGAGGATAGCAAATGACCCGCAAAGGTCACAAAAACGAGGGCGCGACATGTCGCGCCCTCCTCGAGTGTTGTCTGTTGCTTAAGGACTGGTTCTTACGGTGCGACCAGGGCCAGATCGGTCGAGTATTTCGCATCGACCAGTCCGTACCCGAACTGTCCACCTTCGGTCCAGTCTGGCGCACTGGTCTGACCGGTCAGGGCTGGGTTCGCGCCCTGTTCGATCAGGATGCGTACCTTAGCTGGGTCGGGGCTTCTGCCGTTGTGCGTGCTGCGGTACGCCTGGATGACCAATGCGGCCACACC
>JANOWZ010000355.1:0-2003 GCA_031418155.1 Deinococcales bacterium | reverse complement strand
TCGCGCCATGAACAACCGCAGCTTCCTGCGCGAGCGCGTGACCGAAGTGCTCGGATTGCATTACCAGATGGCTTGGCCGAACCGTGAACCGGAAACAGGCCGCGAGTTGCGTGTCTCGCCATTGCACGAAACCCTCAAGGCAGCCGGGGCAAGCTTCGGACAGAAGGCTGGGCTCGAGCGGCCCAACTGGTTCGCCCGTGATGGCGTGACGCAGATGGAATACAGTTGGGGCAAACAAAACTGGTTTGAGGCACACGCGCTCGAGCACCGGGCCACGCGCGAAGCGGTTGCCGTCTTCGATCAATCCGGTTTCGCCAAACTCGAGCTTAAAGGTCAGGATGCGCTGCAAGTTTTACAACGTGTTTGCGCCAACCAAATCGATGTTCAAATCGGTCAGACCATTTACACCGCCATGCTCAATTCCCGAGGCGGATTTGAAAGCGACCTGACCTTGATTCGATTGGGCCTCGAGCATTTCCGCTTGATTACCGGTAGTGCCCAAGCGGTTCACGATGCCGATTGGATTTGTCGCAACATGCAACCCGAAGAAAACGTCACGATCACCGATGTCAGCGAAGCCTTCGGCGTGATCGGCGTGATGGGACCAAACGCTCGAGCCCTGATTGCCAGCCTGACCGAATCTGACGTGAGTCACGAAGCCTTCCCATTCGGCGCGGCACGCTGGATCAACCTTGGAACCTCGAGCGTGCTGGCCGTTCGCATCACTTACGTCGGCGAACAAGGTTGGGAATTGCACATTCCGGCCAGCCAAACCACACAAGTTCATGCCGCACTGATGAACGCAGGCTCGAGCCTGGGAATACGCAACGCTGGACACTACGCGATCAACTCGCTGCGGCTCGAGAAAGCGTATCGGGCATGGGGCGCGGACATCTCGCCAGAAGACACGGCACTCGAGGCTGGGCTCGGATTCGCCATTCATTGGGACAAAGTTTTTATTGGCAAGCAAGCCTTGATCGAACAAAAAGCACGAGGCTTAACGCGAATGCTGGTGACGTTCAGACTCGAGGATACCGAACCGGTCTTGTGGGGTTCCGAACCTATCTTGCGCGATGGGATTGCGGTTGGTTACACGACCTCGGGCAGTTACGCGCACACGCTCGGGGCAGCGATTGGCATGGGTTACGTCAAAAATCCGAACGGTGTCAATGCCGAATGGGTTCGTGCAGGCCAATACGAAATCGTCATCAACGGCTCGAGGTTTGCTGCCAAACCATTTTTACGATCACCTTACGACCCAGAGCGGAAACGCATTTTGATTTGATCTACTCGAGCACTGCCAACCACTGCGCAAAATTTTCTCGAGCCGCATTCACACGAAATCGTTCGAGGTGTTTGTTCCCGTAGTCGATGAAATCAAACTCGAGCGTGGAAATCCCGGATTGCAGGAAGCTCCAGAATGCTTCGCGCAAATCGCTGGCGAGTCGCATCAGTTGCAATTGGGCGTTGAGTTTGGAATCAGATTTTCCGAAGTACAACTCGAGCAAAAAGTTGCAAGCAGTTTCGTTCAACTCGAGGTTCACGGCCAGATTTCCAAGGTCGAAAAATGGGTTTCCATTTCCGGCGTATTCCCAATCGATGATCCAGATTCTCGAGCCATCATCCAAGAAATTTGCGGGCAGCAAATCGTTGTGACATGCGCAAGCTCGAGCGTGTGGTTGGAGGGTATTTTCGATTTGCGTCATCTGCTCGAGGATGCTGAGCAAGTCGTTCGGAAATATCACGCCATGCTCGAGTGCAAGAGTGTGATAGGTGCGAACCGTCTCGAACGGACTGAACTTCGCCGGAGAATTCGGCACATCATGGAATGCCCGCAATCGCGGCACGATGCGCTCGAGTCGTGCCGTCGCGCTTTCGGCATCAAGCGTTAACGCATTGGGAATGAATCTCGAGAGGATTGCGGTGTGGGATTCCAGAAAGGCTATCGGTTCAGTTCCAACGCCGACCGCATGGGCAATCTTGGCACTCGAGAATTCGTTGGC
>JANOWZ010000354.1:0-13842 GCA_031418155.1 Deinococcales bacterium | reverse complement strand
CAGATTGCGCGGCAGCAGGTCGAGAACGGTGCGCAGGTCGTGGACATCAACATGGACGAGGGGATGCTCGACAGTGAAGCGGCGATGATTCATTTCGTCAACCTGCTCGGCGCAGAACCCGATGTGGCTCGCGTGCCATTCATGCTCGACAGTTCCAAATGGAGCGTACTCGAGGCTGGCCTGAAACGGGTTCAGGGCAAAGTCATCGTCAATTCAATTTCCCTCAAAGGCGGGGAGGAAGAATTCCGCCGTCAAGCTCGAGCCTTGCAACGGTACGGTGCGGCAGCCGTGGTGATGGCCTTCGATGAACACGGTCAGGCCGATTCGCTCGAGCGTCGCATCGAGATTTGCTCGCGGGCGTACAGGATTCTGGTCGAAGAATTGCGTTGGAATCCGACGGACATTATTTTCGATCCGAACGTTCTGACAGTGGCCACCGGCATTGAAGAACATAACGATTACGCTCGAGCTTTCATTGAGGCAACGCGCTGGATCAAACAGAATCTTCAGGGTGCGCTCGTTTCGGGTGGCATCTCGAACATTTCGTTTTCGTTTCGCGGTAACAACCACGTGCGCGAGGCGATGCACGCAGTCTTTCTCTATCACGCGATTCAGGCTGGCTTGGACATGGGCATCGTCAATGCCGGGATGCTGGCGGTGTATGACGAACTCGAGCCGGAACTGCGCGAGCGTGTCGAGGATGTAATCCTCAATCGCCGCGAAGATAGCACCGACCGATTGCTCGAGATTGCCGAGCGTTTCAAAGGCGAGAAAAAAACCAAGGCTGAAGCCGCCGCGTGGCGTTCTGAAGACGTGATCTCGAGGCTCGAGCACGCGCTGGTCAACGGCATCACGGAATTCATCGACGCGGATACCGAAGAGGCACGCACGCTGTTTGAACGTCCGCTCGAGGTGATTGAAGGCCCATTGATGCGTGGCATGAACGTGGTCGGAGATTTGTTCGGCGCGGGCAAAATGTTCCTACCGCAAGTCGTCAAATCTGCCCGTGTCATGAAGAAAGCCGTCGCGTACTTAACGCCGTTTCTCGAGGCGGACAAGCGTGTCGGCGAAAGCTCTAGTGCGCAAAAAATCTTGCTGGCCACCGTCAAAGGCGATGTCCATGACATCGGCAAAAACATTGTCGGTGTGGTCTTGGGCTGCAATGGGTACGACGTGATCGACTTGGGCGTGATGGTCAGCAGCGAACGGATTCTCGAGGCCGCACTCGAGCACAAGGTATCCATCATCGGCCTGTCGGGTTTGATCACGCCAAGTCTCGATGAGATGGTTCACGTCGCAAGCGAGATGGAACGGCGTGGGATTCGCACGCCATTGCTGATCGGTGGCGCAACCACTTCACGCGCCCACACTGCCGTTAAGATTGAACCGGTCATCTCAAGTCCGGTGGTTCACGTTCATGATGCGTCTCGAGCGGTTGGTGTGGTCTCCAAATTGCTCAGCGAAAACATGCTCGAGTATGCAGCCGACATTCGTGCAGAGTACGAGGCGTTGCGGGCCGGTCGTGCCGAACGACAGGTCAGGTTGGTCACACTTGAGGAGGCGCGGGCGCGAGCACCAAAACTCGAGTTCGCTCAGACCACCAAACCAAACGTGTTGAATCGAACCGAACTCAGCTTTACACTCGAGGCGCTGCGTGATTACATCGACTGGACTCCGTTCTTCATCGCCTGGGAATTGAAGGGTGTTTACCCGACCATTTTTGATGATCCGACGGTTGGCAAGCAGGCGACCGAATTGTTCAACGACGCACAAGCGATGCTACGGACAATCATGCTTGAAAAGTCATTGCAGGCTCGAGCGGTTGTTGGTTGCTGGCGTGCGAACAGCATCGGTGATGACATTCAATTGCGAGACGAAACTGGAAACGTGATTTCGAGCCTGCACACGCTACGGCAACAGCGCGATCAGGCCGAACCGAACCGGGCGCTAGCAGATTACATCGCCCCTGTTGGCGAGGATTACATCGGAGCATTCGCGGTTACGATTCACGGCGCAGAAAAACTAGCCAAAGCATTTGAACTCGAGCATGACGATTACAATTCAATTTTGGTCAAATCGCTGGCAGACCGTTTGGCCGAAGCACTTGCCGAGAAACTGCACGCCGATGTTCGCCGCGAACACTGGGGTTACGCCCCAACCGAATCACTCTCGAGCCGCGAATTGATCCGCGAAAAATACGTTGGCATCCGCCCCGCGCCTGGTTATCCAGCGCAACCCGATCACACCGAAAAACCCGAGATTTTCAAATTGCTTGAGGCTGAAGAGATTGGGCTCGAACTGACCGAATCCTTTGCAATGCTGCCCGCCTCGAGCGTCAGCGGCTTGTACTTCGCGCACCCAGAATCAAAATACTTCGCGGTTGCCCGCATCGGCGAGGATCAAGTTCGAGATTATGCCAAGCGCAAGAACATGAGTGTGCCCGAGGTGGAACGTTGGCTCGGACCGAACCTGGCGTACTCGCCCAAAGTGACCTCGAGTGAGGCCCGCGTGACCGTTGCCGCCGATTGAGGCTCGCAATCCGCTACACTGATCCCAGATTCTCGAGACCCAAACTGGAGGCTTAAATGCGTTGGATGATTTCTGGATTGATGGTGTTGGCGGCAGCCGTTGGGCTTGCAGCTTGCGCCCCGGCCTCAACAAATTCGACTGGGATGAACCCCGTAGCAACGAGCCCGGCGGCTGGCCTGGGCACTGGAATGGTTGGACCGGATGGGCTCGCTGCCGGTGATTTGATGCCAGAATTGCGGCTCGCCAGTTACGGGTCCGGGCAGGCGGTGACACTCTCGAGTTTGCGTGGCAGGCCGGTGCTCGTCAATTTCTGGGCCACCTGGTGTCCTCCATGCCGTGCCGAAATTCCCAAGTTAAACGAGTTGGCACAGAAGTACCCAAAACTCATCATCATTGGTGTTGATGTTGCCGAAAGCCGTGACACGATCTCAGGATTCTTAAAGCAGCAATCGACCGCCTATGAAATCTGGCACGAAAACAAGGAAGGCTTCCCGACCGACAGCACGGCCAAAGTGCTGTGCACCTGGCAGGGTCGTGATGGTGGATGTCCAATTCCCTTCACCGTGATCGTGGATTCGGATGGTTTTGCAAAACGCATCATCACTGGTTTTAACGAACGTGCGCTCGAGAATTCGGTCGCGGCCCTGTTCGCCAACTGAATTCAGCAATTGAACTGCGAATCAATCTACGTTCGAGAATGCCATTTTGGTTCTCGGGCGTTTACTTTGGAGCCTCGAGCGTCAAGACCGTGGCTTTGTTCTGGCCGGTCGCGCCGATTCGCAGTTCGATGTTCAGGTCTCGGGCTTCGCGATAGCAGATGTGTGAGGTTTGATCGCACAAGAAGAGCACAGCCTCGACCTTCAACGGCACTGTTCCAGCTTTCGCATTCTTGGGGATTGGCAGTTTGAACTCGAGACCTGGCACGCTGTCCCAGTATTCTTCGGGTTCGTTGGCGTTGGCTTGGCCTTCTTTGAGGCTGACTTCGAGCGCCTTGCCGTAAGGATGCGTGAGCGTGATTTTGCTCGGGCCGCGCCGGTTAAACAGCACGCCTTTGGCCGGTGAAAGCTCGAGTTTGATGCTGGCGGTCATGCCGGGTTGCGCGAAGCTGACACCTGAAGTTGTTGGACCATTTTGCGCTAAGGCAGTCAGGCCCAGGATGGCGAGGATTGGAAGGAAACGTTTCATGTTCTTATTGTGCGGGCTCGAGCCGGTTTTCATGTGAGATGTACGCACGGGATGGCTTCACCGTTCAACAAAAGCGGCCAACGCAATGTTGACCGCTGAGACTCGAGAAGATGGTGTTCAGGCGGTGGCGAGGCTTTTGAGTTTATGGGTGAATTTCTTGCGGAATTTCGTAACTTTCGGTGCGACCACAACCTGACAGTATCCTTGGTTTGGGTTGCGGGCGAAGTAATCCTGGTGGTAGTCCTCGGCGGCGAAGAATTCCTTGAACGCTTCGACCTGTGTGACGATCTTGGCATCCCAAACGCCCAAGGTCTCGAGATTCGCAATGACCTCAAGTGTGGTTTGGCGTTGCGCTTCCGAATGGTAAAAGACGACGCTGCGGTACGATTCGCCAACATCATTGCCCTGCCGGTTCAGCGTGGTTGGATCGTGAATCGTGAAGAACACCTCGAGAATTTCCTGGAACGAGGTCACGCTCGGGTCGAAATCGACTTGGATCACTTCGGCGTGACCGGTGGTTTCGCTACACACCTCACGGTAGGTCGGGTTGGGCTTGTGACCGCCGGAATAGCCAGAAACGACGTTGGTCACGCCAATAAAATCATCAAACACGGCCTCTAAACACCAGAAGCATCCACCGCCTAAAGTCACTGTCTCAATCACAAGGGTTATGTAATCACAAGTGCTGTTTTTGGACTGCAACCCACGCTCCGAGCGTTCCCCAACTTTCGGATAGGTAGGGTTCCTACAGGGCTAACGCATATGGCTTTTAGAGACCCGAGAATCTTGTTTCTGAATCGAAGCCGAATCAGGACGAACATGGAGTTCGCCCCTACCAGACAACGTTTTGCGTAGGGACGAACCCTGTGTTCGCCCTTCCCTCGAGACGGAATCGACTTGGAATTCCCTGAAAATTGTCCATATGCGTAGGCCCTGGGGTTCCTATCCAGGTCACGTTACTCGAGTGCCTTCATGTGGTACACTCTCCGGCGGCGCTCGAGCGATTCCTTTCTGCGCCCGAAATTCAGCGCCTTCCCAAGTCCGAGGCACAGCTTTTTTGTGAAGGCCCGGACGGACTCCGCCCCCTCGAATCTCGAGAACGGGCGAATTTTTTGGGTTAAGAGCGACAGGCTCATTAGGGGTTTTCATGCAGGAATTCAGGAACATCGCCATCATCGCCCACGTCGATCACGGCAAAACAACGCTCGTGGACGGAATGTTGCAACAAACCCACACCTTCCGTGAAGGCGCAGTCGTCATGGATCGCGTTATGGATTCAAACGCGCTCGAAAAAGAACGCGGCATCACGATTCTGGCCAAGAACACGGCGGTCGAATTTCACGGCATCAAAATCAACATCATGGACACGCCTGGTCACGCCGATTTCGGTGGCGAGGTTGAGCGCGTTCTCGGCATGGTCGACGGTTGCCTCTTGCTGGTGGACGCTTCCGAAGGCCCAATGCCACAAACCCGCTTCGTGCTGAAAAAGGCGCTCGAGCTTGGTTTGAAGCCAATCGTCGTGATCAACAAGATTGACCGCAAAGACGAACGCATCACCGAAGTCGTCAACTTGACCTTCGATTTGATGGCCGACTTGGGCGCGACCGACGAGCAACTCGACTTCCCGATCATTTACGCGATTGCCCGTGAAGGCAAGGCGTTCAACGACCTCGAGAAGCCAAAAGAGGACCTGGAGGAATTGTTTGAACTGATCGTCAAGCACGTTCCACCGCCCGCCATCGAGATCGATGCACCGTTCCAGATGCTTGTGACCAACTTGGATTACTCGGATTACTTGGGGCGCATCGCTTTGGGTCGCGTGCGTCGCGGCAAGGTCAAACGCAACGAGTACGTGATGCTGATGCACAAGGACGGCACGAAATCCAAGGCCAAGGTTGCTCAGGTGTTCACGCACATGGGTCTCTCGCGCATTGAAGTCGAAGTCGCGTATGCCGGTGACATCATCGCCATCGCCGGTCTCGAGGATGTCGGTGTCGGTGAGACCGTCGCCGATTTCGCCGATCCTGAAGCCTTGCCAGTGCTGACCGTGGACGAGCCGACCGTTTCGATGACCTTCGGGCCGAACACCAGCCCGTTCGCCGGTAAGGAAGGCAAGTACGTCACCACCCGTCACATCCGCGACCGTTTGTTCAAAGAGGCCATGACGAACGTCGCCTTGCGCGTCGAGGAAGGCGCGACCGACGAGTACAAGGTCTCGGGGCGTGGCGAGTTGCACCTTTCGATCCTGATCGAAACCATGCGCCGCGAGGGGTACGAGATGCAAGTTTCGACCCCGCAGGTGATCACGCGCCAGATCGATGGGCAGATTCACGAGCCTTACGAGCACTTGGTCATCGACGTGCCAGAAACCAAAATGGGTGGCGTGATGGAAACCCTCGGCTCGAGGCGCGGCGAGATGATCAACATGGACAACCAATCCGGTCGCGTTCGTTTGGAATACAAGATTCCGGCGCGAAGCCTGTTCGGATTCCGCACGCAGTTCCTGAGCATGACCCAAGGCGAAGGCATCATGAACCACGTCTTCGACGGTTACGCTCCGAACGCTGGCGAGATCAAAACCCGTCAGAACGGATCGCTTGTGGCAATGGAAGCCGGACCAACCTTCCCCTACGCGATCTGGAAACTCGAGGACCGTGGCGAGTTCTTCATCGAACCCGGCTTGGAAGTCTACATCGGCATGATCGTCGGTGCGAACAACAGCAACAAAGATTTGAACGTCAACGTTTGCAAATCCAAGAAACTGACCAACATGCGCACCAGCGGCGCAGATGATGCCGTGTCATTAACACCAGTCAAACCGATGAGCCTTGAAGAAGCGCTCGAGTACATTTCGGACGACGAGTTGGTTGAGGTCACGCCGAAAAGCATTCGGTTGCGCAAGCGGGTTCTCGAACCCAACATGCGCAAGTAAGCAAGCCTCACATCAACAAACCCCTCGAGAGATCGGGGGGTTTTGCGTTGCACCTCGAGACAAATTGGCGTGTCGTATGACTCGAGTGTCACCAAAAGCACGGAAGGGCGTTTCAGAATGTTTGCGAGAAAACTTCGTTCTCGTAGGTCACGAAGCTGTCATTGGCGCTGACAGTCCCATTGAGTGTCGTTGCGAAGGTGTATTTGGTTTTGCCCGCCACGGTTTCAGATGAGAATTTCGAGTCATACGTCATGTTCGTGAATTTCACGTTGACGGTTTGCTTGGCATCCTTATAGATCATCGCACCGTCGTAAACAAACTTGAACGAGGCGTTCGTACTTGTGAACACACCGTCGTACTTCAAGGTCAAATCCAAATCCGAGAAGGTCACATCACCTTTGGTGCAACTGGCGCTCTTGAGGTTCATCGAACCGCTCGAGGTGGAGTTCGCCGTATCAGTGCTGAACGAGAGTGTCAGGCTGCCGGTATCGCAATCAACCGTAATGGAGCCGTTCGTTGCCTGCGCCGAAAGCGTACCGGCCTTGGAGGTCAAATTCAGGCCCTGCAACTTGGCCGTGATGTTTGCAACGTTGGCGGTGATGGCTTTCTTTTCTGCTGGCGTTGCCGCCTTGACGGTTGGGGACGTTCCACATGCGGCCAGAGCAAACATCATGGTCGCGCCTGCCATCAACATTCGTTTTTTCATTCGTCTCCTTTGCAAGTCCCTCGAGCGACAAGCGAAAATTCCGGGAATCGTTTGGACTCGAGGTGTTCGGTTAAGCGTGGGATTGTCGGCATACTACATCCAATAATGAGCATATTTCTTCTGACCAAACACTTACGACTTCAGGATGCCCGTCGGTTCTGACCTGCGCCCTTGAGCTTCATGAATCTGGCTTGATATCGAACTCACGACCCATCCATTTGCGGTCGGTCGTGAAAGGCCCAATTCCTCAGCGCCGTGGCTTTGGTCTTCATGTGATGTTTGCCCGCTCAGCATTGACCGGTGACAAACAAAAACGACCCCCGAAACCCGAGGGTCGTGATTTGAACTGAGATCGTAACGGTTTAGCGCTTGCTGAATTGTGGGGCGCGACGGGCCTTCTTGAGGCCGTACTTCTTGCGCTCAACCTCGCGGGAATCGCGGGTCAACAATCCGGCTGGTTTGAGTTTGGCGCGGTTATCCGCATCCAACTTCACCAGTGCGCGGGCCAATCCGAGCTTGATCGCATCGGCCTGACCGAGGATGCCACCACCGGCAACCGTGATCGTGGCGTTGAAACGACCGGCAGCACCGGTCACACGCAATGGCTCGAGGGCCTGCACGGCTGGGATGATGCCACGAAAGTATTCTTGGAAGTCCTTGCCGTTGACCTTGATGCGGCCTTCACCGGCATGGATGTAGACGCGGGCGACGGCGGCCTTGCGGCGACCGGTTCCGTAAAACGTTTCAGTCGTTGCCATCACTTCGCCTCGTATTTCGCATGAGCAAGCTCGAGTTTGACTGGTTTCTGCGCGGCGTGCGGGTGCACATCACCTTTGTACACCTTGAGGTGCGTGTGCAGGCTGCGGCCCATGCGACCTTTGGGCAGCATGCCGAAGACGGCGTGTTCGATCACGCGGTCCGGGTGCTTGTCAATCGCTTGACGGGCCGTTTCGGTGCGCAAGCCGCCCTGATAACCGGTGTAACGGGTGTAGATCTTCCCGTCGAGCTTGTTGCCGGTCAGCACAACTTTCTCGGCATTGATCACGATCACGAAATCGCCATTGCCGAGGTGCGGGGTGTAGTCGGGTTTGTGTTTGCCACGGATCAAAGTGGCGATGCTGGTGGCCAGACGCCCAAGCGTCAATCCGTTCGCATCAATGATGACCCATTTCGGGTCGTTTGCCACAGGCATGTAGGTTTTGAACACGGAAATCCTCCGAACATCCCCAAAAGCGTTCTGTCTTAGGGGTGCGAACCGGCCCGATTTTCTCGAGGGTTCGGCTGACCTTTGGCGTGGGCCTCGGTTCGGGGGAACTCTGGCGTGCAAACCCCGGAAGATCATTCCGGTCTGGGCAACCCTACCAAGCTGCGACAGCGGGAGGAAGTGTATCACGGGCTCATACGAAATGACAAGTTTCGAGGCGATTGCGACAGGGCAACCGCAAAGTCGCTCGCTCGAGCCGTTTGGGTTCAATTTGCTGCTCTGGCGAGGGCGAACATGGTTTATCGTAGGGGCGAACTACATGTTCGCCCTCGAAGCGCGGAGCTCATGCGGTAGCGCTTCAGATGTGAGGATGACTCAGGCTCGAGTTCAGTTAACCCGCGTGAAGGTTGCGCTGTAGGCGCTTATGGTGTCGTTGCTCGAGTTGTACGTGATGGTGGTCGGGAATGCTTGGCTGGTTTTGTTGGTGTTGTCACAAACCCAGAGCAGGTTGATCGGCAATTCCTGGTTCTGATTCAGTGTCCCTGTGGCGCTGGCGGTGGCGGTCAGGCCGCACCAGTCCGGCGTGGTTTTATCGTCGTTGGCGTTGACGGTGTAACGACCGGCATTGAAGGCGATTTGCAGGGTGATGTTGCTTTGGTCGCCGGGGTCTTTGCCCTGCCAGGTTCCAACCATTTTGCCGGCTTTGTCGGCGGTCGGGGCGCAGGCGATCAGGCCCGCGATCAGGCTGGCCATCAGAACGGACCGGATTTGACGGAGCAAGGCTCGAGTTGGGTGGATCATGCTCAATCATACCGCTGCTCAACCGATGAATTGGCTTACAACTGATTTAATTCACGATAATTCAGGTCGTGAATTTATTCGTCTGAATTTTCACCTGAACCAAGTTTCAATCCCCCGTGGCCCGCCGCCGCAAAATCATGCAATCCAAGCAACTGGCCCTGGTTCAGACTCGAGCGTAGAATCATCGGGTGAGCACCCTCAAACCTTCCCTGTTGGCCATTTTTGCGCACCCAGACGACGAAGCCTTCTCGAGCGGCGGCACGCTGGCGCATTATGCCAGCCTCGGCATCGAGGTCAATCTGGTCTGTTCGACCCGTGGCGAGGCGGGCAAAATCACCGATCCGAAGCTGACGATTGATGACCTGGGCCGTCACCGTGAATTTGAGTTGCGTGAAGCTTGCAAAACCCTAGGCATCAACGAACCGATTTTTCTGGGCTACCGTGATTCGGGAAGACTCGAGCGCCTGCGCAAAGACGATCCACTGGCCAGCATCAACGCTGATCCTCGAGAAATCGAAGCCAAAGTGCGCGAACAGGTCGAGAAGTTGCAACCACAAGTGATGCTGAGTTTCGATCCACATGGTGGCTACGACCACCCGGACCATATTGTGATCCATCAGGCGGCGCTGGCTGCGTTCTTCTCGAGCGGACATTTTCCCAATCCACCGCAACGCCTGTTTTATACGGCGGCACCGCTCGAGGTGATGAAAACCTGGGTCAACATGCCCGGTGGCCCAATGACCCCCGGTATGACGGCAGAAGTCTACGGCGTTAGCGAGGCGACCATCGCCTTCAAACACGACGTTTCCAAGTACGCCGAGCAAAAGCGTGCGGCGATCCAACTGCACGGCTCGCAAACAGGACCAACTTCGCGGATCGGGCAAATGCCGCCGGAATACCTCGAGAAGATGCGTGAACGGCAGTTGACCGAGAATTTCAGTCTGGGCGGTACTCGAGGGCCGATTGTGAATTGGCCATTGCGCGGCATGTTCGATGGGTTGGGATTCGAAGGCTTGATGTGAGCGACGTGATGGACCTGCTCGAACGTTGCAACGAGGCGAACGAACACCTGCAAGAGATGCTGCGGCTCGAGCAGGCTGCACGGGCCGAACTCGAGGCGGCGCGAATTGCTTTTCGATTGCTTGAGGTGCGCGAATTGCTTTCGGGCGTTCCGGGCAGCAACGAGGCGGCGCGACGTGCGTTCATCGAGAACGAACACGAGGGCGCGTTCGCCCGGATTGGTCAGGCCGAAGCGGGATTGCTCGAGGCGAAACTCGAACGTGAGACAGCGGCTTTGCGTTATGAGATGCTTCAGTTGACGGTTGCAACCCTCTCCGGCACTTCACAATCACACGGTTAACGTAACCTCTCGAACTTTTGTTCCGGGCCTGATTGATAAGGCTCAAACCACTGACTGCAATTTCATTTGACAATGAATATTGTGAGTTAACGTCTCGAGCAATGAATACCTTTGCTTGCTCGAGATACGTCCGCATCAGTTCACTGGCGGGACTCACCATTCTCCTCATCGGAACGCTGATCGGGTGCCAACAACCGATCTCACCGGCAAGCGGTGGCCCCGAGTACAGCATCAATGGCCCCGGCACACCTCCCGCCGTGGATGCTGCCCTGCAAAACCAACCACCGGTCGCCGCCCCGCTCGCCGGTCAAACCAACCTCTTGCGCAACCCGGACCTAGAAAATTTCACCGGCAACAACCCAGACGATTGGGTGGCCTGCACGCCGGATGGACTGCAAGCCTCGAGCGATGCCGCCAGCGGTTTGAAGGCCGTCCTGATTGCCAACCGCTCATGCCTGTTTCAAAGTGCACGGATCGCACCCGGACAGGATTTGAACCTGACCTGCAAAGCCAAACTGCTGCAAAACCTGGGCTGGACCGGTTGGGGCCTGAGCTTCTACGATGCCAACTTCCAAAAGATTGGCTCGGCCCCAACCCGCCGCATCACCAGCACAAACTACGAACAGTACGACACCAGCGCCACCGCACCGGCCAACGCCGCCTACGCCACCGCCTGGGCGTACTCGGAAGGGCAAATGCTCTTGGATCAGTGCGGCCTGACCAGCGCCGATCCCTCGAGCATCGGTGATCTGTTGGTTAACGGTGGCTTTGAAGGCAACCTGACCAACTGGACGAACTGCAATGACTCGAGCCTGATCGGTATCAGCACCCAAGCGCAATCCGGGGCTCGAGCACTGCGATTGGCCCAGAATGGTTGCGCCTATCAGGACACAGAACTCAAACCGAACCACGAGTACGAATTCACCTGCCAAGCCAAAATCACCGGCAATAGGTATACGGAAATCAGCCTCGTCTACATGGATGTGAATTGGAAACCCATCACCCGCAAGGGCGTGCAAGTCTTGAGCGCAGCCTACTCGAGTGCCAGCGTGCGCTTGGTCACCCCGGCGAGCATGGTTCGTTCGGCGGTCGCCCTGTACAGCCAATCGGACGAGGCGCTGTTTGACGCTTGCACCCTGAAGGACACTGGCCTGGTCATCACCACTGACCCACGATCAAAGCTTGGATCTTGGAGCGCCATCATCGACCTGCCCTTGGTGCCAGTTTCGGCGGCGAGCCTGCCCAACGGCAACATCCTGTTCTGGGCGGGAAACACAGACACCGGCTTCGGCGGTGGCGGCACGACCAGCACACTGGTTTTTAATCCGTACACTCAAACTGGCAGCAAGATCCAGGTCAGCAACACCAACCACGAAATGTTCTGTCCGGGCACATCCATGCTCGCCAATGGGGACTTGCTGGTCAACGGCGGCTCGAACGCCGAGGCGACCAGCATTTACGACAGCGTGCAAAACGTCTGGCGCAGGGGACAGAACATGAACCTTCCGCGAGGCTACAACGCCAGCGTGACCCTCGAGAACGGCGGCATCTTCACGCTCGGTGGCAGTTGGAGCGGCGCTCAGGGCGGCAAAAACGGCGAGGTTTGGAACAACGCCAGCGGTTGGACGAACCTGCCCGGCGCGAGCGCCGATCCGTTGTATGGCTTTGAGAGCGCCTACCGCAGCGACAACCACAGTTGGTTGTTCGCCACTGGCAACCGCGTGCTCTACGCCGGACCCGGTAACAAGATGACCTGGTACGACACGACCGGCAACGGTGGACTCTCGAGCGCCGGGAACCGTGGCGATGACGAATACGCCCAAAATGGAAATGCCGTGATGTACGACCGCAACAAGATTTTGACCCTCGGCGGAGCCAACAAATACAGCGATGGCGTGCAGGCCAGCAATCGCAGTTACGTGATCGACCTGAGCGCAGGCTCGAGCACAAACCCAAGCGTGCGCAAAGTCGGCAACCTGAATTTTGCTCGAGGGATGCACTCATCGGTGGTGCTGCCCGATGGTCAAGTCATGACGCTGGGCGGAATGCCCAAACCGGTGGCCTTCAGCGATTTGAACGCGGTGCTGACCCCCGAAATCTGGAATCCACAATCCGAGCAATGGCGCACGCTGGCCAACTCGCAAGTACCACGCACGTACCATTCGGTCGCGTTGTTAATGCCGGACGCTCGAGTGATCTCGGCGGGCGGTGGCTTGTGCGGCGGTTGCAGCGTCAACCACGCCAACGCCGAGATTTTCACGCCGCCCTACCTGTACAACATCGACGGCACCTTGGCGGCGCGGCCAAGCCTCGAGTCGGGAGTTGACTTCATCCGTTACGGCACACCGTTCGAGGCGCAAGCCACGGGTGAGATCACGAAGTTCAACCTGATCCGTTTGGGATCGATCACGCACACGGTCAACAACGATCAACGCCTGATCCCGCTGACCTTCACCCGCGCTGGCAGCACGTACACGATCAATGGACCCGAGAACTCGAGCATCGCCACGCCTGGGTATTACATGTTGTTCGCGCTGAATGCCGAGGGTGTGCCGAGCACCGCCAAGATTCTGAAAGTCCAGTAAGCCAAGTATCTGCGAGTCGAAACTTGGACATTTACATTTGCCTCGAGTTGAATCTACGCCGTGCATCACAAACCATTTTAGGCAGCCCAAGATTTCGACATGGCACATCTCAAACCGAATAGACTTAGCGGTAGAATACCCAGCAATGATTCAAAACCCTCGAGATCGCGCCGTCGGCCTGACCCTGCTCACGGTCGGGCTGTTGGCGTTCATCTCCTCGGTGCTGGGCAAAGGAACTGTCTGGGTTTGGTTGCTGGCCGCCGCCGGATTGAGCCTGGGCCTGCACCGCTCGAGCCAGAATGCGTTCTGGGTGGTTCCAGGCGGGCTGCTCGGTGGGCTGGCCTTGAGTTTCTTGTTCAACGCCCTGTTCCCCTGGTCTCGGGCCTTGCCGCTGGGACTGGCCGGTGGATTCGCGCTGATGGCGGGCTTGGAGCCTCGAGCGCACGCCTGGGCCTTGTGGCCCGCCGTGCTCTGCGTACTGGTCTGGGCGTTCGTGGCACTGTGGACCAACATTCCACTGATGCTCCTGCTGGTCGTTGG
>JANOWZ010000353.1:0-8452 GCA_031418155.1 Deinococcales bacterium | reverse complement strand
GAAGCCCACAACCCCCGAGCAAACGCCTTCGCATCCGCACCAACCTCACTCCAAATCGCGCCAGACACACGCAACCGAGCCTCTTGGCCCTAAACCAGCACCTCACGGGCTTGGGCCGCCGCCAGCACGCTCTTATTCGCGCCTTCAATCTACCCGGACCCAATCACTTCAAAGCCTTCACGCTTCAACGCCGGATACGCCAGTCGTCCCAGAAACGCTTGCCGATTCAAATACCCAAATGCCTTCTGCGCAACTGCATCAAACCCAGCAGATCGGTCTGGTGTCACATGCCAGTTCAACCAAGCCAACCCGTCCACTTCACCATGCAGCCAGTCTCGGCGATGCTCGAGTCGTTGTGAATCAGACCAACCGAGTCCAACCATCACCGTTTCGAGGTACTGACTGGCATGAAACACGTCCAGCACGTGCCGATGAACGCCAAGATCAGCGAATAAATCAGCAATCCAAACGGCACCGTCTGCCAGTCCAATCAGCATGTCTTGCTCACTCAAACCTGCGAAACGCAGCAAGCCATGTACCAGGGGTGCAAAATCTTGAACGCCTTGCAAGGTGCTGATCTGATACCGATCTGAAGGCGTATCTTTTCTGTACAGTACTGCGGTTTTAACTTCTCGCCAAACCGCAGTGGGTTCAGTCTCCGTCAGGGATTCTGTTTGCGCATGGGTTAGCACAAACATCCCATCAATCTCAATCATCCACACTCGAGAAGGTAAGGGTGATTTCAGTAACGGTTGCCTGGCCAATTCCTGAAGCCGAATTTCAGTCAGGGTTTGCTCGGTTCGTTCAAGTTGCTGACTGAGTTTGGAAAGCAAACTCGAGCTTAAATTCACACCCCATTCGTGCAGCACACGAGTTGTGATTTGATACGGCAAAAGCAGGCTCAGGTGTTCGGCACGTTCGAGCACGAGTGGCGTGCAGCCACTTTCGTCCAGGTTTGGGTCTTGGAATGTCGTGTACTGGGTTTTGCAGGTCTGGCATTTGTACCGGGCTTTGGGGAGTTGCACAATTCCCCAAAGGCTGTGGACTTGAACGAAGCGTACTTCACGGCCTTTACTTCGTTTTTGGCAGCTTGGACATGGGGCCAAGGGGGGAATCGCTCGCAGGCTGGGTGCTGGCGAGCGTCTCGAAGGCGGTGCGGGCGAAGTCTTGGCTGGCTTTGAGGACGAGGCGTTCAAGTTCGGCGATGCTGCTGGTGTTGGCGGCTTTTTGTTTGAGCGTCTCGAGGATGGTTTGTATGTTCTGGTCGAGATTGGTCATGGGTTGAGTTTACAAGTCCCAATCTGCGGCTGCACCCTTCATCCGCATCTCAATTGCAAAGCTTGACGTATGCAGCTTCGTTTCTGGAGTGTGCAGCAACGACACAACGCACCGTGCGTCCGTTCACTACTCGGGTCCAGGTGTACACACGCACACTGCGTTTCATGCGTTGCTTGATTCTACAGCGGCACCTGGCGGGCCTGAATCGCTTACCCGATGCCGTCAGCTCGAGTCTGCCTGGTTTTTCATCACATACCGATTTGATTTTGCCCGTCACCCACGCTTCCATTGATGCTTGAACCGCCTTGTGCTGCGCGTGGCAGTACAGTGTGCGCATGGGTTCAAAAGGCAACACGTCGTACTGGGCGACAGCCCGTGAACGCTTCTTGCCCCAACAGCGGCACCTGACGGGCCTGGGGCGCTTCTTGCAAGGCACCCGTTTTCGTTCACCGGTCGAAGCGGTTGAGGCTGGTGTAAGGGCCGTGCAGAACTGGTGTGACCTGCTCGCCCGTGTCAAGGTCGAATCGGGCGTGCGTTCCGACCTCGAGCCCCGAAAGACGTTCTCCCGTTGCGGCGAGGCCACTCCCCAGAAACGATCCAGACCCCACGGTGGGGTCTGGATCGACAAACTTCGTGTGGCTGTTGGTTACTGCTGCCTGGCCCACTTCAGGGTGCGCTTGGTGGCGTTGTAGTAGCTGATGATGGCCTTGCCGCTGGCATCCAGGACCATCGAGTTGTTTTGTCCCACGTCGGCGCGGACATCACCGTCGGCGGTCTCGAGGGCGTTGTAGCGGGTGTCTTGGCAGGGCATCACGGGGGTTTTGGCGAGCAACTGCCCAGGATCGCAGACGGCAAACTTGAGGTTGCTGTTGGTCGCGTCGTAGTAGCTGATGGCGAACTTGCTGGCGTTGCCCCTGGGCTGGGCGGTGAAGCGCCCCACATCGCCAGCGCTGTCGAGGGTCAGGATGAAGTTGTTGCGGGTGCAGCCGATGTCGCCGCAGTAAGCGATCTTGAGGTCGCCGTTGGTCGCGTCGTAATAGCTGATGAAAGGGATTTCTTTGGTCACGGTGCCGGAGAGGTCCTTGATGGGCACCAGCTTCAGGGCGTTGTACTGGCCCACGTCCCCAACGGAATCGACAGTCACGGTGGGACAGGGGTAGGTCGAGGTGTCATCGCGCAGGCAACGGGCGACCTTGAGGTCTTGGGTCACCGCGTCGTGGTGGCTGATGATGGCGTTGTCGTTCTTGTCCAGCGCCAGCGCGTTGCCCCGTCCCCGGCCTGCGGGCTTGATGGTCGGAATGCCGTACCTCGAGTCGCAATTGCTATCGGCGCAGCGGGCCAGGTACAAGTAGACCGAGTCCAGCGTGGTTCGCTTGCTCGCAGCGAAGCTGATCACTGGCTTGTTGCCGCTGTTGAGCGCCAACGAGGTCTGGCCCACATTGTCGAAGTACGAGCCGGTCGGGGCGACCACCTGGATGCTCCTGCCGGTGCAGGTGAGGTTGAGGCAGCGGGCCAGTTTCAACCCGTCCACCTCGCTGACGTAGCTGATGACCGGGAAGCCGCGTCGGTCAAGCACCATCGAGATGTGCTTGCCGACATCCTCGGTGAACAGTGTCCGGCCCCGATCCACGGTGGTGAAGGTGTTGCCGCTGGTGCAAGTCGGGTTGCCGCAGACCATCAGTTTGAGGTCACCGTTGCCGTAGGTGTCGCCGCTGGTGCCGGGGGCATGGCTGCTGCGGGTGCCATCGTAGTAGGCGATGACCGGGTTGCCCGCGCCATTCAGCACAACCGCGCTGAACTCCCCGAGGTCTTTGGTCACCTTGGGGTCGCTCGAGGGCGGGTTGTACAGGCCCGTCGTCTGCCAGGCCAGGGCTTGGGTGCTCAGCCGAGCCTCGCTGGCGGGGGCTTCGACGACGCTGCTGGGATCGATGACTTGTGCTTCTTCGTTGGGCAGGGTGGTGGGCAGTTGGCTGCACCCTGCGAGCGGCAAGGCGACGGTGGCGAACAGGCTGATCAGGGTGATTCGGATGGTGTTCATGCGCTTCTCCTTCACTTCGTCGGGCCCTCGAGCCCGAACTGGAGCCAGGTTAAAAGAGGGGGCATTATCAAAGCGTGATCACAGGGTTGCGGTGGTTACGGCCTCGAGATTGACAACCAATTGATCGAGGCTGGGTTTGACGGCCCTCAGTCCTCGAGTGGCAAATTGCAGTGGGCTCGAGGATTCAAGCAGACTCGAGTTTGCAATGAGGCTCCATCAGGCCGAATTGCCGCGACACGCAACGCCATCCCATGCTCAAGGCCCGAACCCGTTTGCTCAGGTAGAGCAGTTCTTCAGCGGCCAACTCGAGGTTGGTGCTGATGCGGTTGATGTTGGCCACCTGGGTCAAGCCCTGATCGTAGGGTTCGATGATCAGGTGCACCGCCACGTCCGAGGCCCTGGGGCATCGATGTCCTGGACTGCTTTGCCTGTTCCATGTGGCGGGATCGGACTTGTCATTCACGTGCCCGAGAACCTGCTGCAAGAGCTCGTCAATGCCGGTTCGGTTGTTTCGCATGGGTGATTGACCTTCTCCTTTGCGCGGCAGGGCTTCTTGGCCCAACTGGGTCAAGGGTAGAAAAGCGGGCATGATCAAGGCGTGATTGCGCCGGTCATGGTCATCGCCTGAAGCTTGGGCTGACTTGCGGGGGTGCGTGCATATAGTGGTGCATGCGCCTGAAGACCCTGGGCGGTTTAAGCCTTGAGCCGGGCGATTTCAGCCGCCCCAAGCCCTTGTTGCTGCTGGCTTATTTGGCTGTTGAGGGGGCCAAGGAGAAACGGCACCTCTATGAACTGTTCTGGCCGGAGGCTGCGAATCCCGCCAACAGTTTGCGGGTGGTCAGCAAGCTCATCCGCGAGGTGAGCCCAGAACTGCTCATCGCAGACGAGCGTACCGTCGGCAGCCAACTCGAGACTGACATTGCCGTTTTGCAGGTGGCACTGGCCAACAACGATGCCGACAAGGTCAATGCGGTGTATCAGGGCGGATTTCTGGCCGAGTTCTCGTTGCCGGATTGGGGCAGTGAACTCGAGGAATGGGTGTACAGCACCCGCGAGTTTGTGACCGCCAGGGTTCGGTCCGTGTTGGTTGCTGCTGCCGAGGCCGAGGCTAGCAAGGGGAAATTCTTCGAAGCCACCCGGTGGGCCGAGAAAGCATTTCAACTTTCAAAAGAGTCCGAACCCGAAGACCTCGAGCGCCTGTACCCTTTGCTGCTGGCTGGAAACAGCAGCCTCAGCGCTGAGGTCAAGAGACGGGCCGGGGAGTTCAACCTCGAGTTCACCCTCAGCCCGGAAGAGGCTCGAGGGCGCTCTTCAAGGGCGATTGCCAAGGATGGCCTCGAGCCGAAAGTCATCCCCAATAACCTGCCCCGTGCCAAGACCTCGTTTGTTGGCCGCGATCCCGAACTGATCGAGCTGGGCCAGCTTTTCAGCCGTGGCGAGGCAACGCTGATCACCTTGTTGGGTCCCGGTGGCATGGGCAAGACCCGGTTGGCGCTGCAACTGGCTTCGGGACAACTTCAAGAAAAGAACTTTTCCGATGGCGTGTATTTCGTGGCCCTTGAGGCGCTGACCCAACCCAGTCAGATTCCACTGGCGTTGGCCCAAACCTTGGGAATCCAGGTCAAGGATGATCCCCTCAAGGCGCTCAAGGGTGGCATTGCTGACAAACAAATGCTGTTGGTGCTCGACAACTTCGAGCACCTGACCGATGAGGCACTGCTGGTTTCGGAATTGCTCGAGGCGTGTCCCAAGCTGAGCATCGTGGTCACGTCGCGGGAACGCTTGAACCTCGAAGAAGAGTTCGTGCTCACGTTGCAAGGTTTGACGTTGCCCAAGGAAGTCAACCTGGAATTGGAAACGGCTGAATACAACGATGCCCTCAAACTCTTCGTGCAACGCGCCAAACGGGCACGGCTCGAGTTTGACCTGACACCAGAAACCTTGCCACACGCGCTGCGGATTTGTCACTTCGTTGGTGGTTCGCCGTTGGGCATTGAACTGGCAGCAGTCTGGTTGCGTTCGCTGCCGATTGCCGATCTGGCTCGAGACATCGGCCAGATCATGGATGGCCTTGAGGCCCCCTCACGCAATTTGGTCGAGCGGCACCAGAGCTTGCGGGCGGTGTTTGAGCATTCCTGGAAGCTGCTCAAGCCCAAAGAGCAGCAGGTGTTGGCCCGGCTCACCGTATTCGCTGATGGCTTCACCCGAGAGGCCGCCGGGCAGGTCGCAGATGCGACCATTCCCCTCTTAACCTCGCTCGTGGACAAGTCGCTGCTGCGGGTCGGCCCGGAGGGGCGCTATGACTTTCATCCGCTGCTTTACGCTTTCGCCCGCGAAAAGCTGGCCCAAGATTCCGAACAAGCCGCAGCGTTCAGGGCAAAACATGCCCACCACTTCCTGGCCTTGATCCAAGTCCAAGAGCCGGGCTCGGCAGCCTACCTCGAGCGTTGCCAAACCGAATACCAAAACTTGCTGGCCGCACTCGGCTGGTCGCAAGAGGCCAACCAAGCGGTGCTGGGGCTGCGTTTGGCTTATGCACTTGCCCGCTTTTGGGAAAACCATAGCCGTGCCAGCGAGGGTCGCCACTGGCTGGAGGTGGTGCTCTCAAATCCGGCGGCGGCTTCGCCCAGCGAGGAGCGAGCGCAGGCGCTGCTTTATGCCGGGCGGATTGCCTCGAGACAATCCGATCATGCCTTGGCCCTGGTTTACGGCAACGAAGCCTTGACCATCTCCCAAGCCCTCGGGCTGGAATCGCTTTCGATTTGGGTCCACATCCTGTTGGCCAACGTCGCCCAGGTGCAGGGCGACATCCGCCGGGGCAAAGCCCAGGCCGAAGTGGGTCTGGCGCTGGCACGGAAGCTGGGTGACGACGAACTTGAGGTTTCCACCCTGATCATGCTGGGCAGTCTGGCCGAGGGGCTGGGCGAGATTGATCAAGCTTTCGCCTTTTTCGAGGAAAGCCTGACTTCCTTGCGCAAGCTGGGTCGGCAAAGAACCGCAAAGTATTCGCAAAGTTTGTGCAACTTGGGCTACATGGCCTGGCTGCTGGATGACCTGAAGACCGCCAAAACCAACCTTGAGGAAGCCCTATCGCTGGCCGAAGAATTGCAACATCTGATGCTGGTCTGTGTGGCCCAGGACAACCTCAGTGTCGTCATGCTCGACTTGGGTGATCTGGCCTCATCTCAGGTGTTGGCGCATCATGCCCTCGGGTATCGCCATGCACAACAAGATCGATGGGGCTTGACCTTTTCCTTCGAGAACCTGGCCAGCCTGGCCGTGGCGCAAAATGATGCCAAACGGGCCGCTTGTTTGTGGGGCATGTCTGAACGGTTGCGCGAGGAGATTCATGCTCCCATGATCGCCTCGTGGCAAGCCCGTCAAGAACAGTTTGTGGAACGTGCCAAAAGTCAGATGGACGACACCGGCTTTCGTACCGCCTGGCAAGCAGGCAGGTCGATGGGGCTCGAGGAAGCGATCAAGTACGCGCTTGAGGCGAGGAGAAAATCGAGCCGAGGGGCGAATAAAATCGAGCTGGAGTTTTGATTCACCATCCAATTTTTTGACTCACTTGTCGGTGGCTCGAAGCCACCGACCCCATCTGCTGGGCAGGGTTTGATCAGCGCTGACCGTTGCAGCGGGATTGCACGCGGCCAGCAGGACCAACAACGGCATCAACCAGGCTCGGCTCAAAGCGTCACGTTCCCACAGGCATCGTTGGCGTTCAAGCGCCTGCCGGTTCTGCTCGAGCATCTTTGTGTGCCGCAATGTCGATGCTGAATTGCACCAGTCCCCCACTGTCAGTCGAGCCTGTGTTTGTACGCCACGATCCAAGCGGCCTCTTCGTTCGAGGTTGAATGCCCAGCGCCCAAGCAACGCGGCCAGATGTGCGTTTTGATCACTGGCATTCGTTGCACAGGACAGCGCGGCCAAGACCAGGCTCGAGGTTATGATTTTGGCAGGCCAAGGTAGGAGGAACAGGTGTTGACCGTTGTGTTCAGTGGTTTGTCGAAGGCGGGTTTGTCTGAACAAAGGCGTTGCCGTCATGGCGGCGCAGGAAGTCTCGTATGGTTTCAGCGACTCGCATTGGTTGCGTCAGGGTTGGCACATGTCCGGCCCCTTCAAGAATCATGAATTCCGCGTTCGGCAGGGTTCTGGCGAGGGCTTGACCCTGCTCGAGTGGCACGATTCGGTCAAGACTTCCATGCAGGATCAGGCTGGGTTGCCGGATGGATTTGATGTCTTCGCTGACATCGGTCGTCGAGCCCACAATCCGCAGTGCGATGGCCGCTTCTGGGGTGGCGCGGGCCAGGATCTTCCGTCCCCAGGCTTTGATGTGCTCACAGTCCACTTCGGGAACGCAAAGTTGGACAAAGTGCTCAAGCGTGGCGGAGTAATTGTTTCGTAGACCCTGAAGAAAGGGGTCGCTCTCGGTTGGACTTTCAAGGGCGATACCTGGGTTGTACATGCCATCCACGATCACCAAGTGAGATACCCTGTCTGGTGAGCGTGCCGCCAATGCCAGAGCCGTTTGTGCCCCGGCGGATTCGGCTGCGAGAACGCAACGTTGAATCCCGTAGGCATCCAGGACTGCGAGCGCGTCAGCAACCATGTTTTCAAAGCGGATCGAATCGGCGTTGCAACTGGACAGGCCAGAACCCCGGTGGTCGTAACTGATGGTCGTGTAAGCGTCACTGAGGGCGGCGAGTGATTCGAGCCACAATTCTGAACTGCCAATCCATCCACCGATGGCAAGGATGGCCGTGCCGTTCAATGGCCCGCTTTTGCTTGCGAACAACTTGGCATTTGAGACTTGAACGAACATGACGCTCCAATTGGTGTGGTGCCAAACCATACCACGCCGTTACTGTCGTTCGAGACTTCGGGGTGATCGCCCGGACCCGTGTCTTTGGGGAGTCAGACGGGTGGCATGTCGATGTTGCGACCATCGATCAAGGTGCAGAGGGCGAGGCCATGTTCGATGGAACCCACAATGGGTCGTGACTACCGGTCGTGCGAAAAGTGCCACCCAAGCACAATCAAATCCGTCACAGACACCAATTTTGCACAAAGACCTTTCTAACCCAAACCAATCCCGCTCGAGGTCAGCTTAAAATCACCGATGCCCTACGAGTT
>JANOWZ010000352.1:0-4656 GCA_031418155.1 Deinococcales bacterium | reverse complement strand
TCGTAGGACATGGTTCACCTCGTTGGGTTGCTGTGATGGCTTCCGGGTTTCGGGCCGCAACAACAGGGCGGTCAGGATCAGCAGCGATCCGACCTGGATGCCGGCGATGGTCTGGGCTTGGTCATGCCAGAGGGCGAAGGCCACGGCTTGCATGGCGGCGGTCAGCAGCAGCAGGCGGGCGCTGAAGGTGTCGTCTCGGGCGATACGAACGCTGGCGATGGCGTTCACGGCGGCGTACAGCGTCGCGGCGAGGCTCGAGAGTGTCAGCCATCCGGCCCCATCGCGGTAGCGTTCGCCGAGCGTCAGTGTAATCAATTCTGGACCGGCGAATGCGCTCGAGATGGTCAGGATGATTCCGAGCATGATCGGCAGGCTCGAGAGCAATCGCGTGCGCCCGCTTGGGCCGCTGCGGGCGAGTTCTGGCAGGACCACGGTGGTCACGGCGGCGCTCAACAGTGTGACCGAACGGGTCAGGATGCCGACACCCGCGTACAGGCCAGCGTCGAAGGCGGGCAGGAAGGCTTTGGCGGCGAGCAGGTCGCCCTGCGTCAACGCCGCCTGTGCCAGTTGGTTGACGCTGGCGTTCTGTGCGGTCTGAGCATTATTTCGTGCAAACTCGAGCCGGTTCAGTGCCGCACGGCGCGGAACGAAGCACAGCGCCAGCAGCACCGAGGCGAACAGTCCCAGCACGGCGGCCTCGAGTCCTCCGAAATGCCAGAGTGCAAGTGTTAAGACAATTTTCAGGCTGTGCTCGAGCAGCCAGTTCACGGCAAGCGAACGGAGTTGGCCTTCGCCCTGCAACAGGCCGCGCCAGAATCCCAACAGAGCGTAAGCGGGCATCAGTGCGGCCAGTGAGACCAGCCAGACGCTCGGCAGGCCCATCGCGGTGGACAGCCAGGGCGTGAGTGCGGTCAGGCCGATGGCGCTCAAAAGTCCACCCAGGATCAGTGTGCGCGTGTTGAGCTTCAGGCCCCGTGCGCCCTCGAGTGCCGCTTGTTGCCCGCGTGCGCTTTCAAGCGCCGCTTGTTGCTGTACTGTGCTCGGGATTACGGTCATCGCCAAAAATAGTGCGGTCAGGGCAGCGTATTGTCCGTATTCGTTCGCGGCGAGGTTGCGGCCCAGCAGGAGTGTATTGGCATAGTTCAGGGCTCCGGTCAGGACGGTGCTGGCTGCGACCTCGAGCAGGCCACCAGTTTGAATGGCTTGAAAGGCTGGCGGATTCACGGCATTCACCCCGTGACCGTCAGCTTGCCGAGCGCCCGCTCGAGAAAGAGTTCAACGATGTACGGATCGAAATGCTTGCCACTGCGAATTTGGATTTCCTCGAGCGTGGCCTGCGCGGTCCAAGCGCGGCTGTAGGGGCGTTTGGAGAGCAACGTGTCGTAAACGTCACAGACGGCGAGCAGTCTGGCCTCGAAGGGAATGTCGGTTCCGGCGAGGCCGCCGGGGTAGCCACCGCCGTCCCAGCGTTCGTGGTGGTGCAGGATCGTCTCGAGCGTGCCGGACCTGACGCTGGGGATGGCGCGGGCGATTTCGACACTCCAGCGGGTGTGGGTACGAACCACGGCCCATTCTGCCGGGTCGAGTGTGCTGGCTTTCAAGAGGATGCGTTCGGGCAGGATGAGTTTACCGACATCGTGCAGGTAGGCGGATTGGATCAGTATCTCGAGCGATTCGTTGTCGCGTCCGAGCATCAGGCCCATGCTTTCAACGAGGCGGACGAGGCGGCTGGTGTGGCCCGGTGGTTCGAGGCCCCGGTCTTCGAGTTCAGTGCCGAAGGCGTGGATGGAGGTTTCGGTTAAGAGCATTGGATCTCCTTGCAGTTTCGAGGTCTGGGTTTCGTCTCCTCGATTGTGCTAGCAGACTAGCAGAATAACCGAACAATTCTTGGTTATTTTTCACTTTTATCAAATTTAAAGGATGATTCTCGAGATTTGACGCTGAGATCAAGAAGTTCAGTCCGATAAAGTCACTTAAAAAATCGATTCAAGCTTTATCAAATTAAAGCAAGTGACCATTTATACAGTTAATAAGTATGTCTTTACACTGATTCTCGAAATTGATTGTTTTCTTCAGAATCGGCGTTTTGGTGGGTCGCCAGTATCATAAATTCAAGGTTCAAGGCTTGATTCAGACCCAACATTTATACCGGTAAGGGCGAGACATACACCCAACGAAACCAGGCAAAATCCATCTCAAGCGGCACATGCCCCTCACGGTGAACACTCCTGCTCGAGGATGTCCAAGAACACCGCCACCACTTGCGGGTCGTACTTGGAACCCGCACCGTTGCGAATCTCCTGCACGGCGGCCTCCAGGCTTAAAGCACGTCGATCACTGCGGTCGCAACGCATCGATTCGAAGGCATCAACCACCGCAAAAATCCTGGCCTCGAGCGGAATCGACTCACCCTGCAAACCCTTCGGATAGCCCAGGGCATCCCAGCGTTCATGGTGACTGCACGGAATCTGCAACGCGGGCCGCAAGAATCGCACGCCGCGCATCAGTTCGTAGGCGAAGTTCGGATGGTTCTCGACGATTGCCCAATCAGGCGCTTCGAGCGGGTCGGCTTTGAATCGCACTTGGTCCGGCACGCCCAACATGCCGACATCGTGCAGCAGTGCGCCGCGTCGCACCTGAGCAATCTCGAGGTCGTTCAGGCCGAACGCCCGAGCGACCCGGACCGTCAATTCCATCGCGCGTTGCGCGTGCCCATCGGAACGGCCCTCGTAAAAATCCATTGCTCGGGCGCTCGCCTCGATGATCTGGTCCACGGCCAGGGTCAGTTGCGTGTTGGTCAGTTGCAGTTCATGGACAAGCCGTGCGTTTTCCACGGCGATGCCCGCCTGAATCCCGAGGGTGTGCAGGAAATCCAACCATTCCTGATCCGGCTCAAACGCATGGCGGTGAAAAACCTCAAGCACGCCCAAGAGCTTGCCTTTGGACAGCAGCGGCACGGCGTTGTAGGAAACAAACCCTTCGACATCCAAGAGTTCGTGTGTGTCTGTGCCCTCGAGCGTGTCACGCATTTGTACGATGCTGAGCGGTTTTTGTTGCAAGGCCACGCGGCCCGCCAGCCACGCGCCCATCGCCACGGTGTTCGAGCGGGCCTTGTGGTGCAAGCCTTGGCTGGCGGCGTGCTCGAGCCTCGCCATCGCTGGGTTGTAACGCAGGATGGTCACGGTGTCGGCCTGCAAATGTTGCAAGGCGCGTTCGACGATGATCCCCAGCGTCAATTGCAGGTCATTGCTCGCGCCGAGCGCCCGGTCAATCTCGTGTAGGGCGCCCAATCGTTTGAGGTTCTGCTCGAGTTGCGCGTTCAATTGCGTGATCGCCTGCTCGCTGCGCCGACGTTCGGTGATATCGATCACGTACAGTCCGAAGCCGTTCTCGGATGGGTAGACCCGCGCCGAAAACCAGCGTTCGGAGTGGCTCAATTGGCCCTCGAACGAGGTCGCGGGCAGCACCCGTCCGCTGGCCCAGTCCGGCGGCAGGAGCGTTGGGCAGATGCTCGAGAGTTGCTCACCCAAGATCTGTTCGCGGCTTTGGCCGATCAGGTCGGCGGCCTTGGCATTGACCCGTGTAATTCGCCCAGCAATATCCACAGTGATGAACGCATCGGTGATGTTCTCAAAAATCTCGATGATCTCGCGTTCATGCCGCGACTCGAGTTGCCGGGAGCGGCGTTCGTGGCTGATGTCCTTGGCGAGCACCATGCCACCTTGAGATTCACCGTCGATATTTAGGATCGGGATCACCTGAACGCTCAGGTACAGTTCGCGTTGCGCCATCTTCTCAAATTGCGCCTCGCCCTCGAGTGCGCGGGCCGCCAGCGGAATCAACTTCTGAAACAACGGCGATTGAACCTGAGCAAACGCCCAATCTTCGACCTCATCGCTGGCCAGATCCAAACGCTCAAGCAGCGTGCCACCGGCCAGGTTGATCTTCAGGTGCTCGTCAAAGAGCAACACCAATTCATCTGGCAGGTTACTGACCAAGGTGCGGTACTGACGTTTGCGACGTTCGGCCTCGAGCGCGGCACGTTTGCGCTCAGTGATGTCGGTGGCAATGCCATCAATGCGAATCGGTACGCTCTGCGCATTGCGAATCACCTGAGCGCGGTCGTGCAACCAGCGCACCTCACCGTTGGGGCGCAGGATGCGGTACTCGAGGTCGAACGAACCCAATATGGCGAGTTGATTGTTGATCACCCGCACCCGTTCGCGGTCATCCGGGTGAACGATGTGCAGCCACAGGTCGCTGTCGGCGTAGAAATCCTCGACCGGCCTGCCATAGACATGGTTGGCGGCGGAACTCATGAACAGCGTGTACATGCCACTGGCATCCGAAGCCCAGACGACATCCTGCAAGGAGTTCAGAATGCTCTCGAGTTGCAACTCGCGTTCGCGCAGCAGTTCGGAGATCTTGTGTCGTTCGAGGGCTGAGGCGATGATCGTGGCGATGGTTTGCGCGAAGACGATCTCTTGAGGCGTGAAGGCTCGAGGTGCCAATGAATACACGCACCACCAACCGATGGCCCCGCCCGGCAATCTGACCGGCACTCCGAGGCTGCTCCGCACGCCGTAAGCCTGCAAGTTATTGCTCAAGGCATCGCGCAGCTCCGGTGTCCAATCGATTTGCGAGGGTTGGTTGTGT
>JANOWZ010000351.1:0-2856 GCA_031418155.1 Deinococcales bacterium | reverse complement strand
TGCGAGATCGGCAGTGCGCGAACCCGACAGTAATCGACGTTCATGCCTTGCTTCTCGAGGATGGCGCGACCTTCCACAATCGCTGGATCGGTCGAACCGTAAGCGATGATGCCGACCTTGCTGCCCGTGCCGTGAATGACTGGCGCTGGCATGATTTTGCGGGCCGTTTCGTGCTTACGATCAAGGCGCTCGAGGTTGGTCATCCAGTGATCGGAGCGTTCCGAGTACGTGGCCGTGTCGGTGTGACCGGTGCCACGGGTGAAGTACGCCGCACCCATCGCGTCGGTTCCTGGAAGCGTGCGTGGTCCAACGCCGGAACCATCCTCGTCGCGGTAACGGGCGAATTGGTTGCCGAGTGCTTTGACATCCTCTGCCGAGAGCACCTTGCCGCGTTGAATCGGTTCGCTTGGGTAATCGAATTTCTCGCTCATCCAGAGATTCATGCCGAGATCGAGATCGGAGAGTACGAAGACTGGCGTTTGCAATTGATCGGCCAGATCCAGCGAGCGCCAACCGAACTCGAAGCATTCCTTGACGTTACCGGGAAGGAAGATCGGGTGCTTGGTGTCACCGTGCGAGAGGAAGTACGTGCTCAGGAGATCGCCCTGCGAAACTCGAGTTGGCAAGCCCGTGCTTGGACCCATGCGTTGCACATCCCAGATCACGGCTGGAATTTCGGCAAAGTACCCGAGGCCAGTGAACTCTGCCATCAAGGAAATACCGGGGCCAGAAGTGGAGGTCATGGCTCGAGCGCCCGCCCAACCCGCGCCCAACAGCATGCCAATCGCGGCAAGTTCGTCCTCGGATTGCACAATTGCAAAGGTGGCCTTACCTGTGGCAGGATCTTTGCGCAATTTCGGCAGGTATTCGGTCAGGCCATCCGCGAGGCTGGTCGCCGGGGTGATTGGATACCAGGCGACCACGCCCACACCGCCCCAGATGCCGCCGAGAGCGCCCGCCGTGTTGCCATCCACCAAAATCAGGCCCTCGGTGGCGTTCATGCGTTCGACACGGTACGGATCGGATTTGGTGATGTTCGCGGCGCACCAGTCAAACGCGGCTTTGGCGATGTTTAAGTTGGAATCCACAACCTTCTGCTTGCCGCCGAAGGTTTTGAGCAGGTACGCGTTGATCGCGTCCATCTCGAGGCCCACAACCTGTGCGAGCGCACCGACATAAACCATGTTGATCATGCGGTCACGGAATTTCGGATCGACCGCCATCTCCTTCATGATCGCGTTCGCGGGCAACCCGTAATACGAGACGTCCGTGCGGGTCTGCTCGAATTTGAGGTGATCCGGGTAGAACATCGCGCCGCCCGCAGGCAATTCCTCGAGGTCCTGCTGAATCGTCTTGGCGTTAAACGCCACCAGAATTTCAGACTTGTCACGGCGGGCGGTGAACCCATCCTTGCTGGCACGAATGCTGTACCAGGTTGGCAAACCCTTGATGTTCGACGGGAACAGATTCTTCGCATTGACCGGAATGCCCATGTGGAACAAAGCATTCACGATGGTCGCGTTCGCGGTTTGCGAACCGGAACCGTTGACCGTGGCGACATTGATCGTGAAATCATTGATCACCGGGCTCGAGGTGGAACTGCTGGGGCGTTCTTGAAGTTGAGTCATCCGATAAACCTCTTTCCAACGCTCGGGAATTCTGGCCCGGCAACTGTCTTGAGTACACTGGCTCGAGTTGGCTCGAGTCACAAACGACCTATATTAGCAGCATTGGGCGGGATAAATGGGATGGTTGGCGCACCGTTTCCGTGAGAGTGACAGGCCAGTCACCTGTCAGGGGTCACGGGTCATGAGAATGTGAACGTTGGAGGTGAAGGTTCGGCTCGAGATTTAGGGCGTAACGGCAAAATCGGAGATGGTGAAGCCACCAAATCCATCGGCTAGGCCATTGGTTTGATCGGAGAACGCCCCAGATTTTGGGAAGCCATACGTGGTATCAAACTCGAGCTTGGCGGTGTCGCAATCGCCTGGCGAGGTGATACTCCGCTCAAGATCCAAGAATTGCTGATCCATCGTCAAGGATTGCAGGTCAGTTGGAACGTAGCCGGGATCATTGGGTCGATTCGGGTCCAAAATCGCTTTGGCCTGCGTGACGATACTTGCCTTGACCGTGACACGAATGGGGGTTGGCGAACTGAAGTTTTGAGCTTGAAACGTGTACTCGTAAGATTTAATGCCCTTACTGAGCCATGTTGTTTTGTTTTGCTGCACTTGCCGCTGCAATGCCGGAAAATCAGATCGAACGTAACCCGGTGTGCATTTGAACAACGCCACCAGGTTGCAACTCGAGAGTGATCCAACCAAAATCACCATGATGCACAACGAAATAACGTTTTTCATGCCTCGAGAATAACGCAGGTTTACTTGCGTTCATATGAATACGTGCCTGCCTCAATCGACAGCACGGACGCTTGGGCTTTGCTGCTGCAATCCATGCGGGCACGGTTGTCGGTCACGGTGCACAGCAATTCAACCGAGGCCAGTTTGACGTCGGCCACGCTCAATGACCTCGAGATCAGCAGCCCCTTTTCTGTGACCACGCCTTTAAACGTGCCTTGCGCGTCACGCCAGATGTACTCGCCGCCGGAGGTTTCAATCTCGAGGTCGTTCTGGTCACTGTTCGGGCCAATCGCCCGCCATTTGCCGACGTAAGGATCGCTCGGGGCGCAACTCGAGAACAGGCTCGAGACGATGGCGCAGAGGATCAAGGCTCGTTTCATGGATTTCCTTTCCGGCTCGAGCGCCCACCATGCACCAGGAACTACGAAGGGCTCGAGTCTTGCAAGTGCAACCGTTTGAAGGTCGCCAATGCCTGGGCCACCACTTGATCCATGTT
>JANOWZ010000350.1:0-12250 GCA_031418155.1 Deinococcales bacterium | reverse complement strand
AAGGCGAGACGGTTGGGCAGACCGGTTAACGAGTCAACAAAGGCCAGTTGCTCGAGCACTTCGATTCTCGAGCGCAAGGTCGCATTTTCGTTCTCGAGGTTTGATGCGCGTTCGTGTATTTGAGCAATCTTTCGCCGCTCGGTCAGGATCGCCTGGTCATCCTGACGGATTGGCGCATCTAAAAAACTGCGGGTTGAGCGTTTGGTTTTTGCGACTCGTTCCATGTCTTCACCTTGGACCTGTTGCCTGAATCCGCTCGAGACAGATACAGCTTCGACGGTGTTGAGGGTCACTTGAGATCACGGCATTTTTCGATGGTGAAAGACATTCTGGTGAACGTTTGGTCTTTCCAGACCTCAGGAATCTTTTCGCTGAAGGCGCTGCCCGGACTTGCCTGATCGAACTCGAGGTTCGGGTCCCATTGATTGCCGTTGGAATCTCGAGGTTCTTGACTTCTTTTGAATTTTGATTTCTCGCCGTCGTTCTTGTGCATTGGGTTCCTTTAGGTCAGACAGAGACTGTGGCCCTGAGATCATGGCTCTGAGACCACATCGTGAACCCTCAACCTGAACTCCTCGGGAGTCCTGGCTGAACACTCGCTGAGCGCCCACTTATCCAAGAATCACCCGCACCCGATGAACTTGCCCATCGTCGTGCAACTCGAGGCTCGAGGCTTCGATGGCTTGACCATCCAATTCGAGCCGCTTCACGCCACGACTGACGGCATCGGGATTCTCGACACTGATTTCGTACCTTGAGGAATGGTGTTTGTAGGTGAGGCTGTACCCCGGCCAGTGCTTGGGAATGCACGGATCGATTCGCAACCTGCCCTGTTCGACATGAAATCCCAAAATCCACTCGAGTCCGGCCCGGTACAACCAACCTCCAGAACCGGTGTACCAGGTCCAGCCACCACGTCCAACGTGTGGCGGTTCGGCGTAAACATCGGCGGCAACCACATAGGGTTCGACCTTGTAACGCTGAACGCCCGCCCTGGTGCTGGCATGGTTGATCGGATTGAGCAATGAAAAAAACTCGAGCGCCTTGTCACCCTCACCGAGCGCCGCGAATCCGATCACCGACCAGACGGCGGCGTGCGTGTACTGCCCGCCGTTCTCGCGCACTCCGGGCAGGTAGCCTTTGATGTACCCAGGATCGCGGCTGCTCTTGTTGAACGGTGGCGTGAACAGCAGCAGCAATTGGTCTTCGCGCCGAACAAGGTATTGCTCGAGTGAGGTCATCGCGTGCCGTGCTCGAGCGGCTGGAGCCGCACCGGAAATCACGGCCCACGATTGCGCAATCGCATCGATTTTGCACTCGTCATTTTGTGCCGATCCGAGCGGCGTGCCATCATCGAAGAATCCGCGTTTGTACCAATCCCCATCCCAAGCTTGAGTCTCAAGTGCCACCTCAAGTTTTTTGACGTGCGCCCGCCAGCGTTTGGCGTGCTCGAGATCGCCACGAGATTCGGCAAGGGTGGCCCACTGGCTCAGATTCATGTGCAGGAACCAGGCGAGCCAAACGCTCTCGCCTTTGCCTTCACGCCCGACGCGGTTGAGGCCGTCGTTCCAATCGCCCGAACCGATCAGTGGGAGTCCGTGCGCCCCAACCGTGAGGCTGTGCTCGAGTGCTCGAACCGCGTGCTCGTACACCGTGCCCATCCGATCCGAAACTTGCGGCGTGAAATACGCATCCTCATGCTCGAGCGCCAACGGTGGCCCATCGAGGTACGGCCTGAGTTCCTCGAGAATCGTTTGGTCATTCGTGACCTTCAAGTAGTGCGAGATCACGAACGGCAGCCAGATCAGGTCGTCCGAGATGTGCGTGCGCACGCCGCGACCGCTGGGCGGATGCCACCAGTGTTGAACATCGCCCTCGAGAAATTGGTGCCCCGCAACCAGTAAGATTTGTGCTCGAGCCAGGTCGGGCCGAGCGACACTCAGGGCCATCACATCTTGAAGTTGATCGCGGAATCCGAACGCGCCACCCGCCTGATACAACGCGGTTCGCGCCCAAATGCGTGAACTGAGGGTTTGGTACAGCAGCCAGCGGTTGAGCATCAGGTCCATCGCCCGATCCGGCGTGCGCACCTGCACCGTGCTGAGCGTTTCATCCCATTGTTGTTTGACTTCGTTGAGGACCGTCTCGAGGTTCGCTTCTCGATAGCGGGCGATCAATATCATTGCCTCTTCGCGTGACTCGGCCTGACCGATCACGAAACGAATTTCGACCCGAGCACCGGCGGCAATCGCAAGCGTTGTTTGAAGGGCCGCACAAGGCTCCGTACCGACAGTTCGATTCGAGAGACGCACGCCAGTCTCGAGCGCAGCAGGTTTTGCCAGCGTTCCATTTCGTCCGATGAATTCGCTGCGGTCGGTCGTCCATGTTTTTTGTCGTCCACCGAGATCGGCGAAGGCAACTCGAGTCCCAAATTCTGAACTCCACGGATTGCGGGCCAGAATCACCGATGTTTGCGCGTCGAGTTCAGTCTGCACCAGCGGAGCGCTGCCCTCACGGGAAACACCCAGCACCCACTCGAGGTAGGCCGTCACAGAAATTCTGCGCGGACGGCTGCCGGTGTTCTCGAGAATCAGGCGCGAGATTTTCACCGGGTCTTCGACCGGCACGAACTGCGTCAACTCGAGGCGCAGACCGTGGGTCTCACGCTCGAAGACCGTGTAGCCCTGCCCGTGACGAATCACGTACTGCCCGGTCTGTTCACGGATCGGCAGCGCAGTCGGTGTGAAAACCTCAGTCGTGTCCTCGTCGCGCAGATAGATCACCTCGCCAGCCGGATCGCTGACCGGATCGTTCGACCAGGGCGTGAGTTTGTTCTCGCGGCTGTTGCCCGCCCAGGTGTACCCAGAACCCGACTCGGAGGCCGTGAAACCGATGTTCGGATTGGCGATCACATTGATCCACGGCGCGGGTGTCGATTGACCCTCACCGAGCACGATCCGGTACTCGCGGCCATCATTGGCGAAACCACCGACACCGTTCTCAAACTCCAAGGCTCGAGTTGAGGTCACAACAGGGGCAGATTCTTCGCTGCGTCGTGACCAAGATGAACTCGAGAGAAGCGAGGTTGAAAAGGTAGAATTCGAGGTCGGCAAACTTGGAGTATTCAATGCCGCATTGCGCGAGCGTCCCACCTGTTCCGCCAGTGTTCCCTGACGGCTCGAGAGCACCACCCGCGCCACGGCCCGCAACTGATCACACTCGGGAATCGAAAGCAGGTCGGCCCGCAGCACGAACACGCCGCCCGCCCCGGACGGTTCAACCTGTGTCATGCCGAGCACGGCGTTCTGAAGTTCTTGCACATACGAAGACGGTTGCTCGTTGAGAATCACGAGATCCACCGCCAAGCGTTTCGTGCGCCAATAGCCATGCGCCCGCACCGCCTGTCGGACAATCTCGAGGTCGGCGGTGTCGTCGATTCGCACCAAGACAATCGGCAGGTCGCCAGAAATCCCATGTTTCCACAATCCCGCTTGCGGCAGGTGATTGCGGGCGAGCACCTGCACCGGTGATCGCAAACTCGGATCGAGATAGAACGTGCGGCCCGCGAGCCGTTGAAAGACGTGCGCCTCGTCCGCTTGAATGCCAAGGTGGTGCAATTCAACCTGCGCCCGCGTCCACGAGAGCATCAACTCACGCTCGAAGGTCGCCGGATCACGGTACTTGTCGGCCAACTCGAGTGCCGCCTCACGGGTCGGAGCGACCAGCGTGGTGAAGGTCAGGCGGACCCTCGCGCCCGGAGCCAAACGCACACGACGGCGCAAACTGAAGATCGGATCGAGCACCGGTCCGACCGTACCGGACAGCGGCAGGCCATCGACAATCGAGGTCGGATTTCGCAGCTCGCGGCCACGCCCAAGAAACCTTGCTCTATCCGTCTCGAATTGCGTCGAGCCGATGATGCCGCTCGAGACTGCGGTGGCACCCGCATCATTTGATTCGTTCTCGAGGGCCATACTTTCAACGGCCATGACATGCACCGCCCAAATCAATGCTTCCTCGCTCGAGCGCGGGCGGCGTGTAGCGAGGAGCGCTCCGAGGTTCGGCACGAATTCGGTTTGCACAAACAGTTTGGAGAAGGCCGGGTGCGCGGCATCGGCGGAGGCGGATGCCAGCACCACTTCCAAGTACGAAGTCAGTTCGATCTCGCGCACTTTCGATCCGAGGTTGGCGATACTGACCCGTCGAAGTTCAGCGTCATCTTCGGGCGAAACGATCACCTCGAGCGTGGTCTCGAGGCTGGTATCGCGGCGGAAGAATTCGGCGCGGCCCTCGGAGAATCGCGCCTCGAACCGTTCCGGCACAGCACCAGTCGGTTGCGGCGTGGCCGACCAGACGCGGCCAGTTTGCACGTCACGCATAAAGATGTACGTGCCGTTCGCATCACGTGTCGCGTCCTCGCGCCAACGAGATACCGCCAGGTCGTTCCATCGGCTGAAGCCCGAACCGGCCACGGTCAGCATCACGGTGTAACGTCCGTTGGAGAGCAAGTGCGTTTGCGGTGCAACCTCGCGCCAATTGGTAAAACGCCTTTCGGTAGGCGGTGCCAATTCTCGAGCATTCGCACTGGCCGCAACCTCTTCGCTGCGCGGTCGGGCCACCAGCGCGTCTCGAGGGGTTCGTTCCTGCAACAGCAATTCGGCAGATTGAATTCGCGGATCACGGTGAAAACGCTGGACCATCAAGTTCTCCAAAAGCACATTGGCGAGCGCCACCAACGCCATACCAGCATGGTGAACCATGACGTTGCGGACCAGCACAAACGGCTTGCCTTCGGGCAGGCGTTCAATGGTGAAATCAATCGCGTCGTAAAAACCGAGCGTGGTCGCCGCACCGAAAAGCTCGAGCCGCTCGAGGTTGCGAACCGCCGCAACCGGTTCGATCATCGCCGCCAGCATCGTCGCGTATGGCGCGATCACCAAGTCATCGCCGAGGCCACGTTTGAGACCCAATCCCGGCACGCCGAAGCTCGAGTATTGATACGTCAAATCCAAGTCCCGGACCGAATACGCCGATTCGGAGATGCCCCAAGGCACGCCTCGGGCATTGCCGTAAGCGATTTGACGACGCACGACCAAGCGTTGCGTTTCGGCGATCAGGCTTCCGGTGGGCGCTCGCAAAACGAGGGTGGGCATCAAGTACTCGAACATCGAACCGGACCAAGAAATCAGTGCCGTACCGCGACCGACCGGGGTGAATTCGCGGCCCAGATGGAACCAGTGCGAGGTTGGAACCTCGAGTTTGGCGATGGCGAGAAAACTGGTCAGTCGAGCCTCGGATGCGAGCAGATCGTAATAGCTTGGGTCAAGTTGCTGCTGGGCGATGTTGAAACCAATCGAGAAGAGTTTGCGCGTCGGATTAAATAGGAATGAAAAATCCATCGCCTCAAACATCGCCTCACTCTGTGCTGCCAAGTCCCCGAGTCGATCCATCACGGCTCGGGTGGCAAGGCTGACGGCTTCTACTCGGTCCAGTTCCGTCAGCGCATCAACAAGGATTCGAGGCTTGGATTCGACTTTACTCGAGCGAAAACGGGCGAGTGCGGCCAGGATTTCCTCTCCCCGGTCGGTTGCATCTTGCGGGGATGGTGGCGCGGCAAGCAACGGTGCGAACTCAGGATTCTCGAGATCGTCATTCGTGAGTTGCACCTGCAACGCCCGAGGCACGAGCGTCTCGAGGTCTCGGACATGACTGCGCACACTCGAGCGAACGGCCCGCGCCCAGACGAGAAGTTCGCCACGCTCATCGGCCTCGCCGGCTTCACTGGCGAGCGCCTGCGCAACATCGAGCAGCGTATCGGCTCGGGTTTCCAGCATCTCCAAACAGTCCGCCCATTCTGAGGGCGTGGTCGGTTTTTCCTGCAACCCAGACTCGAGCGCGAGGATCGCTTGGTCCAGCGCCGAGCGTCCCATCGTTTGCGAACGCCGATCCTCCGGCATTCGATTTGCCACGATCCGCACGAGCCGAACTGAATCAGCGATGCCCTCGAGCACCTGTGGACCCAAAACCGGTTTTTCGATCAACTCGCGGCAAGCTTGGGCCAGCGCGATCAGATGACCGGCGAGGTTGCCGCTGTCCACGGTGGAAACGTACCTCGGTTCGAGTGCCGTCCGCGTTTGCGTGTCGTACCAGTTGAACAAATGCCCCCGGTGTTGCTCGAGCGATTGAGTGGACTTGAAGGTGGCCTCGAGCAAATCCAACGAATCGAGCAATCCCAGCCAACCGAAGTCATGCGCGGAGACGGTGGAGATCAACGCCAGCCCAATGTTCGTCGGCGAGGTCCGATGCGCGACGATGGGCTGTGGGATTTCTTGGAAATTGTCCGGCGGCAAAAAGTGATCCTCAGCCACCAAGTAGCGCTCGAAGTAATGCCAGGTGCGGCGGGCGATCAACCGCAACGTGATCCGATCATTCGATGACAGCGCCTCGAGTGCTGTTTCACCTTTGGGCAGACTGACCCATCGCGCAATGGTCGGCGAGACGATCCAGGCGAGCACAAATGGCAGGGCCAACCACCATGAACTTGGACGCAGCGCGAGCACCAAGACACCCGCCAGTAACCCCAAAACAACAGCAGCAACCATTCGACGGTAAAAGCCAAACGGCTCGAGGTTCGCGCTCGAACCCGATTGCGCGGCGGTGCGCCACTCGAGCAGGTTTCGGCGTGTCACCAGCAATCGCATCAACGTCCGGGCAATCGCATCGAACATCAACCACGCCTGATGTGGAATCAACGCCAGCGTCAACAGCACCTGCGACAGCGCGAGCGAACCCGCCTCGCCAATCGCCAAGAAGTGGCTGCGTCTCGAGACACCAGAACGGGCCGGTGCGAGCGAGGCCAAGAACGGCAGCACGGCGGGAAAGGCCAGAACGCCGACCACAAATGCCGTCCAGCCGATGGCGGAAACACCCGGAATGATCCAGCCTGCGAGCAACGCCAAGAATGCCATGATCGGCACGAGACTGCGCCGCAAATTGTCAAACATCTTCCAACGTCCGATCACCGAAATCGGGGCACGGTTGAAAAAAATCCACGACAGCAATTGCCAATCGCCTCGAGCCCAACGGTGCTGTCGGGCGGCGTGAACCTCGTAATGCGCCGGGTATTCCTCGACCAGTTCGACATCGCTCAGCAATCCGGCACGCGCAAACAAGCCCTCGAACAAATCGTGACTGAGCATCGTCGTTTCCGGCACGCGACCCTCGAGCGAGGCCTCGAACGCATCGAGGTCGTAGATTCCCTTGCCGGTGTAACTGCCCTCGCCGAACAAATCCTGGTAGACATCCGAGACGGCACTGGTGTACGGGTCCATTCCGGCGTGGCTCGAGAAGACGCGCTGAAACACCGTTCCCTCGCGCTCGTTTGGAAGCGAGATGGTCACTCGAGGTTGCAGCACGGCGTAGCCCTCAACCACCCGTTTGTAGCGTGGATCGAGGCGCGGACGGTTCAACGGATGGCCCAAGGCACCGACCAGTTTTTGTGCCACACCGCGAGGCAAGCGCGTGTCCGCGTCGAGGGTGATGATGAAACGAACACCGCTTGGAACCTCGAGCGTTTCAGATTCAACCGCAACAAAACCGGTGTCAGTCGCGCCGCGCAGCAATCGATTGAGTTCGTGCAGCTTGCCGCGTTTGCGTTCCCAACCCATCCAACGCCGTTCGCTCTCGCTCCATTCGCGGTTGCGGTGATACAGCAAAAACCTCGAGCCACCGCCGGGAGCTTTGCCGTAACGGTCATTCAACTTTTGGATGCCGTCGCTGGCGGTTCGCAGCGCGAGGGCATCTTCGGGCATCGTCTCAAAGGGCGCGTCGGTGAAATCGGTCAGCAGGGCAAAATGCAAATGGCCTTCGCTGTTGGCGAGGTAACGCACCTCGAGCCGTTCGATTTCTTCGCGCACACTTTGTTCATCACCGAGCAAGGTCGGCACCACGACCATTGTTCGCAACTCTTCTGTGACCCCATCCAGCAACTCGAGTTTCGGCAATGCGCGAGGCGGGAAACTCGAGGTAACATACGAATTCATCAGCGCGAGGGCAAATTCCGAGGCGGGAATGATCACCAAGAAAGCCAGAAGGATGCGCAGTCCAACATCAACTTGGGTTGCATTCCTCAACCCGATGGCGACCGTCACGGCCAGAATGACCGCGATGGTTCCCAAATATCCGGGCAGCGCCGCCACGATGTAAAAACGAAACAGCCCGCGCTGCCACGGGGCACGAAAGCCCAACTCGCGCTCGAGTTTGGCCCGACCCTGCGCAATCAAAAACAATCCGGGATCTTCGCGGGCCTCGAGCCTGACGGCATCGGCCACCTCGGGTGAACCGACCATCGGGTTGGTATCGGCATTGGGTTGCGCATTTCGACGCGCCACCCCGAGCGCCATCGCTTTTTGGGCCACCTCGAGTTCAGATTTGTTTGATCCGAGTGCGAGTTCTTCAACCGCATGACGGTAGCGGTCACGGGTGGCAAAATCGGACTGTGCGAACACCGCGCTGGCCCGCAAGATGTCATCGACCGGACTCAGGTGCTCAAAAAACACCGCCCAATCAAACGCCGAAATCAAGCGCATGCTGGTCATGACGTTGCGCACGCTGACGTTCGCCGCCGCCTGGAGCTGATGTTCTTCACCAACCGCCTCATCCAGCGTGGTGCCCTGAGCGATCAGGCGTTCCTCGAGCCAACGTATGACCTCGATGCCCTGTGGTTCTTCACGAAGGCGCTGCACGAGTTGCACCACGAAGGCACGCTCGAGTGGACGTTGCGCGAAACTGCGGCGCAGATCCTCGAGCGATTCGGGTCCACGAATTCCCGATCCAGAATTGCTCAGGCCCAGCAGCCCATCGGCGAGCGCATCGGCCCGCTCGCGTTCCTCTCGGGCCGCGACGACACGTTCGGTCAGGCGACGCAAGTTCTCGACCAGCACCACCCGCAAGGTAATCGGTAATGCCCACAATTCACCAATGATCAACGGTTGCGTGTGCTGATACGCCCGCACAAAATGCTCGAGTGCCTCGGGATCGAAACGGCTGTCGGTGTGCGCCACGAACGCCCAAGCGAGCGAAAAGACACGCGGATAACCGGCCAGAAATCCGGCCTCGAGTTTTGGCAGTCTTCGGTAAAACCCAGACGGTAGATCTTCCTGGATTTGCCGCAATTGCTCCTCGGCCACATAAAAATTGTCCGCCAGCCACTCGGCGGCGGGCGTGATCGCACCGTCCTCCTTGACGCCGGCAATGATAGATTGGTACCCCCGCAGCAAGGCTCGAGCGTTGTCTTTGAGCCGCCGTGAAAGGCCCGGACCACGGCGCGAATCACGCGAGATACGGTGCTCGGCGGCGAGCGACCTGGCATGTTCCTCAAGCCGCTCGAGACTGTAAATTGCGGCCCGAATCGGTTGATCGCTGCCATCGGGCGCGGTCACGGAAAAATTGATTCGCCCGCCGTTCCTTACGATGCCCATCGGAACGGCTTTGTTGTACAGATCCCACCAATTGAATCGGGTGAGTCTCGAGGATCAAGGATCAGGGCCAGCAGCACGCTAGCGCCTCCCGCGCACAGAAAGCTTGATCGAAACGTGACTTTTCGAGTTGAGAACTTCCTCGGGTGACGCACCCGAAGATGCAACGCGAGAGGCTGTTTGCTTGGAGGCCAAACGCAACCGGTAAGCACTTCCAGAGTCACGCGGTTCGAGCGCCAACGCCCGTTCACAGGCAATGACCGCCCCATCGTATGACTTCAACTCGAGCAAGACCTGTCCCAATTGAGCCCAAGCCCGTTGATGGTTCGGAGCCGCCGCAACTGCCCGCCCAAGTGCAAGACTTGCATCGTTCAACTGACCATTCTTTTGAGCCTCACAACCAGCCCGAAACTGACTGGCTGCCTCGAGTCCGAAACGGCTGACCTGATCGGCATATTCAAGGCACTGTCCCAAAGCTGCGCTGTACCCTTGCAATCGAATCAAGGTTTCAAACGAGCGCTTCGCCTCTGCACCCAAACCAAGCTCGAGCGCCACACGACCGAACCAACGGTGGGCTTTGACACAACCCGGATCGGTTTCAATGGCCGCCCGAAAATGCTCAAAGGCCGTCTTCGCATCTCCAAGCGAATACGCCTGGTGTCCCAGCCGGTACTCGAGCGAAGCACTTCGAGTCGGATCTGATGATTTCGTGTTTCCCAAGTCAACTCGAGGATTCGTAGGCGCAGGCGACCAATACTTTATTTCCCAGCCTCGAGCCTGAACGCCATCAACCCCACCTGCATCACGGTCTTGTGTTGCATTCACGCTTCACACCTTCCTTCACCGGTTCAAACGAACAGTGAATCAAGTCTGGTGCTTGGGGCTGACGTGCAACTGAGTTGAAACTGAGTCAGGGCTGAAAATCCATATGGTATCTCAAGTTCAACATGGATGCCTTCGCCCTGCCGGATGCAACTGGAATGGACCCGGCAAGACGGACCTACAGTCAAGCCTCGAGAAGCAAAACGAGGCAACCATGACCGCTGGCCAAAAAACGTTCACCACCGAATTCAAACTCGATGCCATCAAACTCGCCAAAACCAACGGCGAGCGTCTTGCAACGCAAGCAAAGCCGGAGAAATGCTCGCGCCGAGGTTGCTGTCATTGCACAACATCCGCTGCCTGCACCGGATTACAGAGGCGGCACGAAACGCGAATACTGATGATCGGTACGCGGAATGGGCGATGGCGTGGGGCGAACGGTACTTCAAAGGCCAGGTTCCCAACTAATTCTCGATTGTGATGACAGAGGGTGTCGGTTCAACATAAAGTCTTTCCTGTATATTCCTTCTATTTGAGCGGAGAGAAGGTCACGAACGCTCGAGCACCTGATCCGCCAACCGTCGCACGCTGAACTCGTTAAAGACCTCGCCAGAGAATTCGATTTACTTGAGAGTCCCACCAGCAATCGAGCATTCTTTCAGGTACGTGCTGACATTCATCCATCGCACCTCTTCGTTGGCACGAATCACCAGCATCACGGAATACGCCTGAGCTTGCCAGTATTCGGCCCAACGCGGTTTTTTGATGCTGAACATATTCTGCCGGTCTCGCTCTCGGGTGCGCAAGTAAGAATCACCCGATTTCAATTGCACGTAGACACGCCTGCCGCTGGCCTGACCGTTGTGGTCTTTGAATTCGATCTCGCCATCCAAACCCCAATCACCAACGGTAATCTCGCGGAAGATATGCCCGGCTCGAGCCACGGCATCCATCGTGTACGCAACCAAAATACGCTCGAGACTGTCGTTGCTGAGTTTGGCTTGCACTTCCTCCTCGACCTGTTGCACTTCGCGGCGCACTTTTTCCGAGGCGAATTTCTGCTCGATCAAATCGTCCAACAGCACGCGCTTCTCGCAATCAACACAGACGATGTCTTTCTGTCCCGCCTCGAGCTTTTTGCGCACCGCTGCCAAGTTCTCGACAGGCGTCCCGCAGTGCGAGCAAACATAATGCCGAACACGCTCGAGGTGTTCATCGAAGCGTTTGAGGTGATCGTGAACGTAACGAATGAACAGCACCTTCGTGTCATCCGGCACTTTCGGATCGCAGTAAACCGTGATCTCGCCATGACCTTCATGCTTGGGCGTGAGTTTCAACCCCACGTACAACCCACCCTGGGTTTTGAAATCTGCCGCGTTGTGCCACAGTTGGTCTTTGTCAAAGGCATTGGTGTGGTGCAACTTGACCACCAGCATGGCGTACACCTCGTCCAGGAATGCGTGGAATTTATACGTGACAAACGCAGCAGGACGATCCGTTGGCATCGGGCGTTCACGGCGAAAGTACGACGGGAACACCAAGAGCGCGCCATGCTCGGTGGTCTCGCGCAGGCACAGGCCACGCTCGAGCAGGACTTGGTTCAAACCCAGCAAGACCGTGCGTTCTTGCGCGGCGAGCAAACGCTCGAGTTGCTGGTAATCGAGGTTGCCCTCGAGCAAGTCCTGTTCGAGGATGCAACCGATCTCATCGGCATGGGCTCGCACGCTGCGCACCAAAGCACTGGCGTACTGGTTGATGCGTTCGGGTTGCAGCAAGACATCCTGACCGAAATTGAGCGACCAGACCACACCCGGCGGATGCGCTGACCATCAAAGAACTCGAGGTGCTGACCACCATCGCGCACGGCAAGGACAACGCCACGATTGCCAGTGACATGGGCTTGAGCGAGAAGACCATCAAGACGCATGTCGGCAATATCCTCAGCAAGTTGT
>JANOWZ010000349.1:0-16238 GCA_031418155.1 Deinococcales bacterium | reverse complement strand
TTGGCACCTCGCGCAGATCGCCTCGAACTTGCGCACCTTCCCGAGCCTCGAGAATCAACGCCGGGTTTACAGCGATTTTCGTGATGAGTACGTCAATGCGATCAAGGACGTGGACCCAACCGCCGAGGCATCCCTACCGAGCATCGCAGAAATCTTGAACGCCCCATTGAAGAAAGCGCAGGATGCGAATGCGCTCTTGTACGTCGGTGCTTACGTGCAGTACAAGGGCATTTCGGATCGCTTGGTCGCACCGCTCGTAACCGCGCCGAGCGATCCGGCCACCGAGGTTGGGGCGGGCCAACAACTTGATCGCACCCCCTCGAGCCTGTGCGCCAACGGCAAACCGAGCGCGAGCAGCGTCTTTGGGCAATTCGATTGGCCGCTCAAAAAGTTCACGACCAGCGTCAAAGACCAGGGTGGTCGCGGAACCTGTTGGGGCTTTGCGACCATCGCCAACCTCGAGATTGAGATTGCCCGCAAGACCGGCATCAGGGTCAACCTGTCCGAACAGGATTACGCTGCGAACCGGTTTGTGCGTTTCGCGCCACGCTTGGATGGCGACGGTGGCGATCCAACCTGGATTGCGAACAAGGCGTTCGCCGCGAATTTCGAGTTCGCGCTCGAGAACACTTTGCAGTACAACGCCAGCCTGAAACGCAACGCCAAAACCGCGACGACCGTTGGTGGGCCTCTGCCCGGCAGTTTCATGGACAGCTTCTTTGAGAAATCCTGCCTCGATTATCCGCTCGCGCCATGTTCGGACACGACGGCGCAAGGTCCGATTGTCTGCGCTCAACCTGAGGGCGCATTCGGTTTTGTCTACTGCCTGAGCGGGCTGGCCCCCATCTCGAGCCGCAGCGGTTACAAATTTTCGCAGAATGCTCGAGATTTTTGGAACATGACCAACCCAGATTTTTCGACCGCGATTCTGGCGGTTCGCGCCTCGCTTGGCCATCCGTTCGCGTTGTCGCATTCGATCACCGATGATCCGAAAACCCCCAGGAACGAGATGTTCAACTTCCGTCCAGATTTTCGTGGCTTCCTGACCTACGACGGTTCGGGTGCGGTGCGCACTGGTGATCACGTCGTGACGGTGGTGGGGTTCATCACACAAGAGAAATTGCAAACCAAGATGGACCCGCCCGCAGGCTCGAGCGGCAGAGGATTTTTCATCATCAAGAATTCTTGGGGTCACTGCTGGGGCGATGGTGGCTATGCGTATGTGGATTACGACTGGCTGCGAAATTACGCGGTGCAGGCGAGCGAAATTCGGTAGGAGAGTTTTGAGTTCCGCGTTCACGCTCGAGTTTCGTGCTCGGTTCAAGCTTGAACATTTATGAATCCAATTCTTGATTTCTCGAGGTGCATCATGCGAATTCAATTGCTGCTGGTCACGGTCCTGACATCCTTGCTGATGGCTTGCCCAAACTCCACAGCGCAACCCACACCAACACCCGATCCGAAACCGAAACCTGAGCCCGCCACTTTGAAGGGCACCATCGTCTTCACGCTTGGCAACGATGTCTACCGGATCACTGCAAATCCGGGCTCGAGCCCAGAGAACATCTCGGCATTGGTTTGGGGCAGCACACGCAAACCCGATCGGCGCATCAACATTTCCAGCGATGGCGCGTGGTTGGTTTGGGAATCACAGAATGCCGATCCGAAATGCGATGGTCTCGGTTGCCTGGTCATTACACCCTCGAGCGATCCGAAGGCGGTGAGTCTGGTCAGGATTTCGAGAATTGTGCGGCCAAATCCACCGTTTGATGGGATCACGGACTTGGCTGGAGCGCCCACCGTGGCCTCGGGTGGCGAGTTGATCGTGTATCCCGTGGCAACCGCCACGGGTTCGGGATTAAACGTCTTGCAAAAAACAAGCACGCCCCCATTTTGGAACGGACTGGGTTCGATCACGGCAACCTTGGGCACAACGTACAACGAACAGCCGAGCCTCTCGAGCGACGGTGGCAAGGTCGTGTTCGATTGCGGTGACGTGCCCTATGGGAATGAAGGCACGGACATCTGCCAACTCAACACGGATGGAACAGGATTTGTGCGGGTCTTTGAAAACGATGCGCGGTCTCGAGATTCGGTTCAGGCTGGGGCCTTGCATCATCCGGCGTTCAATGCCGATGGTAGCGTGGTCTTTGAGGCCAGTTGGAACGGTGAGCAACTCTGGCGGGCCAAGAAGGGTGATGTGGCGGCAACCCGAATCTCAAGCGTCAACAACGACAATAGCCCGTGTGTGCTGCCCGATGGTCGGGTGGTCAGTTTGTGGTTGGACCGTCCTGGCAACTCGAGCGGGGCACATGAGCTTCGGGTGGTGAACGCAGACGGCAGCAATCCGTTGATGTTGTTGACCGGGCAGGACATCAGTGACATTGGCATTGGCTGCGGCAAGTGAGGCCGCGAACCTGACCGGCATCAGACTGGGCCTAAACTACAGTTCTCTCGAGGAGGCACAAATGAAAAAGCTTGTTCTGGTTGGATTCGGATTGCTTGGTTTGGCGTTGGCGGCGGACACGACGCTCAAATTGACCATCAATGGAAAGGCCTCGAGCACCCCGGCGATTGTTGTGGCGGGCAAAACGTACTTGCCGTTGGATGCGCTCGAGAAGGCCGGATTGAAGGTGGTGCGTTCAAACGGTGCCTTGGCGGTGACATTGCCGGGTGCAAGCTCGACCCCGGCAAGCTCACAGGCTGCCGGTGGTGCGAACGAACGTGTTTCTCTCGAGGGTTGCTTGGGCGAACAACTGTTCAATGGTGTTTGGCGGATCAAAGCCAGCAAGCTCGAACGGGCCAACAAGGATGCTGATGTGCCCGGTTGGGGTTTAACGCTCGAGGTGCGCAACGGCAGCAAGGCGACGATCACGCCGGTCGATGCGGGTTTCGATCCGACGGGTCAGGGCATTCAGTTGGCGTTTGATGATGCGACCACGATTCCGGTCGATCCGCTCGAGGTGCAAAAACTGACGTTTGCGAGCTTGCCTCCGGGCGGTGCGGTCACGCAGCAACTCAAGTTTTACCATCCGTTCGGCACGAAAGAGGACGCGGTCAAAACTCCGGTCAAATTCTTGCTCGAGATCAACCCCAAAGGGATCGGGGACAGCACCAAGGCCAAAGGCGTGATGTTCACCGTGCCAAATCCGAGTTTGCGGGTCCGTTTGGATTGTCAGAAATAGGCTGGAAATAAAACGATCTCGGCAGGCTCGAGTCCTCAAGTCCCATCCCGGCTCGAGCCGGGTCTTTGGGCATGATCGTCAGGACTTTCGAACGCTAAAGTATTGGCGTTCCAGCGTGCTCATGGGTATTCCTGGGCACACCCTTGCAATTTGGGTCACTATCCTGGGATAATCCTGGGCATCCGCAGAAATTCGGATCAATCGCAACGCAAGCTCGGGATTTGATGGAGCTTCTTAAAGCGTGTTCAGGCGACGTTAACAATACTATGGTCAATTGAAGCATCGTCCCAGGACAGTCCTGAAAGTTTGCCCCGACCACCACCCAATCATTCTCGAGCGTCAACGGTCCAAATTTGTTCCACAGTTAGTCAATCGGGCAGCCATCCCAGGTCAAAACCCCAATCTGGAAGACCTGTGAAGCTCCAACCGCATTGTGAAATTCGCGCTCCAGCACACTCCGAATTCTTTTGTAAGAACCCTGTAAGGTCAAACTACAGACTATAGAAGCCTGATGCAGTGTCCGACATGCCACGAACGAGTAAGCCTAGGCTGGCGCTTCTGCCCCCAGTGCGGAGCAACCGTGTCCGCTGCCAAAGCCCATGAGCGCCGCCGGGTCAGCGTGGTCTTCGTCGATTTGGTGGCCTCGACGAAACTTGCCAAAAGCCTGAAAAGCGACGAGTATTTTGACCTGATGGGCGAAATCTTGACCGTGCTGGCGGGCGAAATCGAGGCGCTCGAGGGTCAAGTCCTGCAATTCCAGGGCGATGCGGTGCTGGCCGTCTTTGGCGCTTTGAACGCCCACGAGGACGACACGCTGCGGGCATTGAAGGCCGCTCGGGCCGCAATCAACGCCGTTCGCGCTTACGGCGCTCGGATCGGGATTGAACTTGAGGGTTGCGCAGGCATCGATACGGATTTGGCGACGACCGGTTGGGTCGGCGGCGAGTACACCGTTTTCGGCAGCGTCGTCAACCTGGCCCGCAGATTGGCGAGCGCTGCGAATCCCGGCGAGGTCATGGTCTCGAGCCGTTCGCGCATGGACACCTGGCAGGTTGTGGAGTACGAACCGGTCGTTGGCCTTGAGGTCCGCGATTACGGCGATGAGGCCGGTCCGTTCAAACTGCGTTCCTTCCGTCCCGCGCCCGAGGCGTTGCCTGGAACGGTTTTTGTGGGCCGCAACGAGGAGTTGAACCGTCTCGAGCGGCTTTTGGAACGCACCCGCAACTTGGGAATGCCGTTGCAAACCGAAATCGTTGGTGGTTTGGGATCGGGCAAAACCCGTTTGGTCACGGAATTCACCAAGACATTTGACGCACTCCCAGACGATCTAACCTCGAGCCAACCTTGGCACCTTTCAATCTGGCCCGGACAGGGTGTTGGCAAGCTCGCGCTGAAACTCGTGCCGTTCGAGGCGACGATCAATCTCGAGGCGTTGAACGAATACCTGACCGGCTTGGGCCTGAAGCACATCGCTCCCGGCGTGGCGCTCGCGCTGGGCATGGCGGTCACGGGTTACGGGCAGCGTCCGTGGGATGCGCTGGCGGACCTGATCATTCAACTTGCCAAACGCCGTCCATTGGTTCTGAGTATCGAACGACCGCACCAACTCGAGCCCGAAATCTTTGCGCTCGTGCACCGCCTCGAGAAAGTCAATGCCGGTTCGATCCTGATTGTGCGATTGCAAGCCCGCGCCAGCGGTGACACCAGCGAAGTGATCCGCCTGGAACCCATGAACGCGCTCGAGGGTTGCACGATGCTGGAAAATTGCGCCGGAACGATCTCAATTGGCACGGCCCGCCACGTTTACGAATCGAGCGCCGGAAACCCATTGATGCTCGAGGTGCTCGGGCGTGCGCTGAGCGCCAGCGAGAACCCCGGCCAAGCCATTCCCGACACCGTACAGCGGGCGATCATGTCCAAGCTCGACTGCCTGTCCCTGGACGCACGAGAGGTGCTTTCGGTCGCATCACTCTCCGGTACAAGCTTCTTCTCGAGCGCCCTCGAGCAAATTCTGGCCCGCCCAATTGGATTGATCCTCGAGCGTTTGGCACTGGACGGTTGGATCGAAGAGAAACCCACGCAATTTATTGGCGAACGCGAATTTGTGATGCCATTGCCGCTCGTGCGCGATGTCGCCGCCGCCTTGAATCCAGCCCGAGTCTGGAAGGCCGCACACGCCTCACTGTCACACTGGTTCCTCGAGCGTGACCCGGTTCGTGCCGCCGAACACCACCGCCTGTCCGGTGAAAGCCGCGAGTTTGGTTTCACCACGCACGGCCCGGTGCAAGCGATTGAGGTTGTCCAACACGACCTGCTCGAGATGTCGCTCGAGGGATTGGTGGAACCCACACAACAGCCAGTCGCTTCACCTGGGGATTGAGGATTTGGAGAATACCGTGTCGCGCCGACCTGAATGGGATCGGCGCGAATCTTTTGGCTCGAAGATGAACTGCTTTCAGGGTTCAAGGATAGTCCCCTCGAGCCATCCTCAAAATAAAAGACCAAAGTCCATCAAAGCGATGTTTTGTAAATGCCGTCGGATCAATCGTCTGCAATTTCGCCTCGAGTAAATCGGCCCGTCTCAATTGCTCGCTTTCACTGAACGCATTCATTGGAAGCCCTTGAAAGACTTCATAGAACGCCAAGAGCGAACGAGCAAATTGCGGGAGTCCAGAATTCACAAATAGACGTGGGGGCCGAGCTTCGTCTTCATACTCAGGATAAAATTCAATGATACCGCCAGAAGACTCGAGACAAAGCCATGTGGGTGCCCCGCCATCAACGTCGGCTGTTCCCAACACCCACCAAGATGACCATTCCGGTCTTTGAACAAAGTCACCTGACCGCATCATTTCGGTAGCGACATGGTAAAGCCCATTGTTAAAATCTGTTCTGAACTCAAACAGCGGTTCGTTATGCAGTATGAGGTTCGTCGGCAATCCAGCTTCGGCCAGCCAACGCTTTGCATCTGGAGGAATTGGAAGGTGCTGAATAGAAGCTGACGAAACACGGTCAATGGGATGTTCGCCCCATTCACGCATAAATCTGGCGAAGTCATCCATCATCATTCCAAATACGTGTAACCCACAATCTCTTCATCGAAATACTCGAGGAAGGTCTCCCCTTCCGCCACACCGATCACGTTTTTCTTGACGGCATCGTCCACGTTCTTGCGCACGCTGCGGGTCAGTTCGGGCGCGGTGTAACCCATGCCTTCGATCAGGCGACGGGCCTTCTGTCCGCGCACGAACAACTCGAGGTCGAAGCCGCCACCCTCAAGGGTACGGACGTGAACTTCGTTGGGCTTGCCAAACAAATTGTGATCGCTGCCCAGCACATCCTGGTACGCACCGCAAAGGAACACACCCAAATAGTACGGTTGTCCAGGCTCGAGTTCGTGCAATGGCAAGGTTTTTTGCACGTCGCGCAAGTCAATGAACTTTTCGATCTTGCCATCACTGTCGCAAGTGATGTCCACGATGGTTGCACGGCGCGTCGGACGTTCGTTCAGGCGGTGCAACGGCATGACTGGAAAGAGCGCATCTATCGCCCAATGGTCTGGCAAACTTTGAAACAACGAAAAATTGCAGATGTACTTATCGGCCAGTAAGACCGGCAAATCCTCGAACTCTTCGGGCACGTATTTGGGTTTGGTTTCCGCGATCACCCGAGCTACTTTTTGCGCAATCCGGTTGAACAATTCTTCGCCTCGAGCCCGATCACGCAGGCTCAAGTAGCCGAGATCAAAAAGATTGTGCATCTGATTCTTATCGTCCACGGCATCGTTGTACAACTCGCGGAAGTTTTTACCGCTGACACTCTCGAGGATTTCTTCGAGGTCATTGATCAGTTGATGCTGGTCTGGATGGCCGGGTTCTGGCACTTCTGGAAAGCGCGTCGGGCCGGTCACATCGAGGACCGGAAGCACCAAGACAGCGTGATGCGCAGTCACGGCTCGACCCGATTCAGAGACGATGATCGGATAAGCAGATTCCTCGAGTTCTGCACCTTTGCAGGTCTCGAGGACGCTGTAAATCACATCGTTTGCGTACTCTTGCAGGGTGTAATTCGCGCTGGCGTAATACGTGGTTTTGCTACCGTCGTAATCCACGGCGAGACCACCGCCAACGTTCAAGTATTTGACTGGCACACCCAATTCGCGCAGTTCGGCGTAGGTTTGCGCGGCCTCACGCACGGCGACTTTGATGCGGCGAATGTCGGTCAGTTGCGAACCAATATGGCTGTGCAGCATCACCAACGAATCGAGCATCTTCGCGGCCTCGAGCTTGCGCACAACGGCCAAAAGTTCCGTGGCGTTCAAACCGAACTTGGCCTGCTCGCCGCCAGATTCTTCCCATTGTCCCGCACCTCGGGCGTGCAGTTTGAAGCGAGCCCCAATCTGCGGTTTGATGCCGACCTCTCGAGCGATTCGCAGTACACGATCCAATTCTGAGAATTTCTCGAGCGTGATCACGACGTTCTTGCCGAGCTTCTGGCCCCACAACGCAAGGCGCACGAAGCCGTCATCTTTAAAGCCGTTGCAGCACAACAGTGCATCCGGGTGAAGGTCTTGCGCCAGACACAACGCGAGTTCGGCCTTGCTGCCCGCCTCGATACCATGTGCGAACGGATAACCGGCTTTCACAACTGTCTCGACGACCATGCGCCGTTGATTGACTTTGATCGGGAACACACCCTGGTAACGGCCCGGATAACCGTATTCTTTGATCGCCTCCGCGAACGCCTCGTTCAATTGCGCGACTCGAGCCTCGAGGATCTGTGGGAATCGCACCACAACCGGCAGCGCTTCGTCACGTTTGACGATCTCGTTGACGATCTTCTCGAGCGCGATACTCGCGCCGTGTGACCCGTCGGGACTGGCCTCGAGTTGTCCTTGTTTGTTGATGCGGAAATACCCGCTGGCCCAGTTCGGCACGCCGTAAACTTCGTTGGCGTCGTTCACGCTGAATTTCTCGAGGGTGGTCAATGTCTTCGTATGCCTCCCGGACGCCGTGTTGACCAGGTTGGTCGCTCGCGTCAGTCAACTGTTCGACCCGAGTCTCATCTCGAGGTGCGAACCAAAAAAGTATACAGAACGTGGGGTCCGGGTGTGGTGATTGGGCCCAAGGCCGATAAAGGTCCGTCAGCAGCGTTGGAACTTGAATTCCTCGAGCCAACGACTTGACCCTGGTCAAAAATCACGTGCTCGACTTTTGACCAGGGCTATACTTCGCGCCATGCTCAATCCAGAATTCGAGTCCGCCATTCGGCAAGATCCGCAAACGGTCACGCCAAGTGGTCAAAAAGTCCAACCGTTGATCGACGGGTTGATCATCCGTCATTGCCCTCCGCTCGAGGACCATCGCGGCGAACTGATCGAAGTCTTCAACCCCGACTGGGCATTTGATGATGCGCCACTGGTGTATGCCTACCAGGTGGTGTTGCGTCCACGGTCCGTTCGGGCTTGGGTGGTTCACAAGCACCAAGAGGACCGCATGTTCACGAGCGCCGGTGTGATGCGCTGGGCGTTCTTTGATGCCCGAATGGACTCGAGCACCTAGGGTCAACTGGACGTCATGACCATCAGCGAACGCAACCGCACACTGATCCGCATTCCTCGAGGCGTGTTTCATGGGGTGCAAAACGTCGGTACTGGCGATGCGATCATGTTCAACTTGCCCACCGTGCCGTACAACCATGCCAACCCGGACAAGTACCGGTTGCCGGTCAAAAACGACCTGATTCCTTTCGATTTCAATTTGCCATGAATGCCAACCCAGAACCGTTGGTCACAGCCCCTCTGGTCACGGTGATCATTGCAACCTATCAATCCGCCACCACCCTGAAATGCGCCTTGCGGAGCGTGCTGGCCCAAACGTTTACCAATTTTGAGGTTTGGGTGATCGGCGATGCCTGCACCGATCACAGCGAGCAGGTGGTCATGGCTTTCCAAGACCCTCGGGTGCATTGGTACAACCGCAGCATCAACTCGCGGTCACAATCCGCCCCGAACAATGATGGGCTGGAACGTGCTCGAGGCCAGTACATCGCGTACATCGGTCATGATGATTTGTGGTTCCGGTGGCATCTCGAGGGCATGGTCAAGACGATTGAAGACACGGGCGCGTTTCTAGTTCATGCCCTGATGATCAACCTGGGTCCGAACGGAGTGCTCGGTGTGGCCGGTGTGCCCTGCGTCGGCTGGGATTACGACAGTCAACTCGCGCCACCCGCCGGATGGTTGCATCGCAAAGACGATCAGCGTTGGCCGCTCGAGGGAGCGCTCGTCTGTGCTCCAGACCGAGATTTTCAACGGCACGCCTTTCGGTCCGGTAAAGCGATTGTGCTACATGGCGATACCAGCGTCCTCAAATTTACCTCGAGCGCCTGGCAGGCATATTCACGCACATCGGGTCATCCGCAACCCGCGATGCTGCAACGGATGCAGACGGACCCGCACGGATTGCAACGACAATTGCTGCTGCAAGTCAGTTTGTTGCAGGCTCGAGAACACGCAGCGATTCGTCCGATCTGGCGTTTGCTCAGGTCACAGGCGTACCGGCGTTTGGTGGTCGGGATTTACAGCATGGCCGGTGCTTCAACCGACATGGATTGGCGCACCCGTTTCGCCCGTTCGTTTTTTCAGTATTTTCGACGCAAAGCCCGTCCACTGCGCGGCCTGACCAACTGAAACACCCCCAACAGACAGCGCGTGTCAGAATACGAACATGTTCGATTACTTCAAGGTGCTGGACAACCTCAAACCCGAAGAGCGCGACATCCACACGATGGTCCGCGAATTTGTGGACGCCGAAATCATCCCGAACGTGCAAGCCTGGTGGGACGAGGGCACGCTACCTCGAGCGCTGACCACCAAAATGGGCGAACTCGGTATTCTTGGGCCGACGCTGCCCGAACAGTACGGCGGATCGGGCACCTCGAGCACCGCCTATGGCCTGATCTGTTACGAACTCGAGCGCGGCGACAGCGGCATTCGCAGCACCGCCAGCGTGCAGGGCAGTTTGGTGATGTACCCGATCTTCGCCTATGGCAGCGACGAGCACAAAGCCAAATACCTGCCAGAACTCGCCTCGGGTCGGATGGTGGGTTGTTTTGGACTCTCCGAAGCGGATGGCGGTTCTGATCCGGGTGCGATGCGAACTCGAGCCGACCGGGACGGCGACCATTACGTTTTGAATGGCGCGAAAATGTGGATCACCAACAGCCCCATCGCCGACATCGCCGTGGTCTGGGCCAAAACCTACGAATCTCGAGACGATGCCGGAACGATTCGTGGCTTTATCGTGCCAACCGAAACCAAAGGTTTTTCCGCGCCAAAAATCAAACACAAGATGAGCCTTCGCGCCAGCATCACCGGGGAGATCGTGCTCGAGGATGTGCGCGTACCCGCCGCGAATTTGCTGCCAAAATCGGGCGGACTCAAGTCACCCTTGGGTTGTTTGACCCAAGCGCGTTACGGGATTGCCTGGGGTGCAATCGGCGCACTCGAGAACGTGCTGACCACCAGCATCGATTACACCACCACACGCACGACCTTTGGCAAACCCATCGCGGGCCGCCAACTGGTGCAACACAAACTCGTGACGATGGCAACACAGCATTCGCTCGGCTTGATGATGGCCCGCAGCCTTGGTGAGCACAAAGACGCGGGCACGATGAATTACGCGCAAGTCTCGATGGCCAAACGCAACAACGTTCGCGTCGCACTCGAGGGTGCGCGGCTCGCACGTGAAATGCACGGCGGGAATGGGATCACGACCGAATACCCGATCATCCGCCACATGCTCAACCTCGAGACGGTGGACACCTACGAGGGCACGCACGACATTCACACACTGATCGTCGGACGCGACCTGACCGGACTGAACGCGCTCGAGTGATGCGCCAAATGATGCGTTCGGCAGGTCACAAGAAGTAAGCTGATTCAAGCAGCAATGAGAAAACCGAAAGCCTCTCCCCCACAGCCTCGAGCAACACAGTCTCGAGATCAACCATCCCCAGTTCCAAAAATCTGGTGCGATTTCAACGCCTGCGGCTTGAGCGGCGATGCGGACGATTTTTGTTTCTACTCGTTTGATCGTTATGTGTTTTACGAATTGCCACCCGTGACCGGTCTGCGCGTGTTCATCTGGGATTACAGCGACGAGGAAGAAATCATCGCGTTCGAGGCGGTTCTCGAGCCGTACCCGGATCACGTCACGGGTTGGCGGGCACGACCGGACGAGAACAAGTTTTACCGTGGCCCGGTGCTCGAGGGTTGCGTAATGGGCAAAGCGCGTTAAAGTTGATTCATGCCCAAAGCCAAAAAGTCAGTCCAAGAAGCGCGAACGCTCGAGCGAACCATCACGCGCAGGATCAAACTCGAGTACCTGCTCTACCTGCCCAAAGGTCACGGACGCGGCAAGAAAAAATGGCCGTTGATGGTTTACCTGCACGGCTCTGGCGAACGCGGCAGCAACCTCGAGTTGGTCAAAACGCACGGTCCGCCCAAACTGATCGAGGCGGAACAGGAATTTCCGTTCATCGTGGTCAGTCCGCAGTGTCCCGCCGACGGCTGGTGGACAAACGACATGATCTCAACGCTCTTGGATGACCTCGAGCAGAACTTGCAGGTGGACTCGAGCCGCGTTTACTTGACCGGCCTTTCCATGGGTGGCTTTGGCACGTGGGCCATGGCCGGAGAATTCCCCAACCGTTTCGCTGCGATTGCCCCGATCTGTGGCGGTGGCCTCGAGTTGTGGATGCGCAACATCACGCACCTGCCGGTCTGGGCGTTTCACGGCGCGAAAGACGACATTGTACCGCTCGAGCAGACGACGCGATTGGTGGATGAACTCAAACGCTTGGGCAGCAAAAAAGTGAAACTCACGGTTTTCAAGAATGCCGATCATGACTCGTGGACCCGGGCGTATGCGAATCCGAAACTGTACGAGTGGATGCTGGCGCAAGTGCAAACACCAAAGCCTTCAAGATAGTTTTTTGATGTCACCGGAAAGTAATTCTTCCCAAGCAAACGCTCGAGGCGGAATCCATCTTGAGCCTCTACAAAGCTCAGGCCGGATTCAACTCGAGCAAAACCAACTCGGCGGGGCAAAATGTGCGCAACGGCAGACCACCCGTGCCCAAACCACGCGAAACGAACCCTCGAGCACCCAAATCACCCTGCACGAAACCTTGCTGGAATCGCTCACCGTACCTCGAGATCGAGTACAAACCCATGCTAAACGGTGCGCGAATTTGCCCACCATGCGTGTGACCAGACAGCGTTAAGCCAACCTGTGCAGGCACTTCTGGCAGAACGTCAGGATTGTGCGAAAGCAAAACGTTTGCGCCTTGGATTGGCAAGTGCGTCAACGCCAGTTCAAGCTGCGGAGAACCCAGTAAAAGATCATCGATTCCCGCCAAGAAAAAATCTGAACGCAACTCCACACCAACATTGTTCAAGAATTTCAAACCAACCTGTTCAAGTTTCAAAACCAGATCATCGGTCGTGACTTCCCCGGAACCCCGCCAGTAATCATGGTTGCCCAACACCGCGAAAACGCCCAACGGCGCGTGCAACCGCTTCAACTCGCTCGCCAATCGCTCGAGATCCTCAAGGTTGGGCAAGCGATCCACCAAATCACCGGTCAGGACAATCAAATCTGGCTCGAGCTTGAGTGTCGCATCGACCCAACGCCGAACGTGTTCAGCCCCATGCCAAAACCCGAAATGCAAATCGGTGAGTTGAACCAACCTGAGCGGTTTTTTCAAACCACGCAAAACCACTTTGTGCTGTGAAAGTCCAAAAGCATGACCCTCAGACCAAGCAGCCGAAACACCACCCAGACCAAGCGCACCAACCGCTCCAAGCTGCAAGAAACGACGACGGTTGAAGACTCGAGCTTGTTTATGATGTGCTTGATCGGTTTGCGGTTCCTCTATCACGGCTCGAGTGTAGGGATTCAAAATGAATTGAAGCTCATGGAAAAGCTGGTTTGACCTCAGATGCTCGAGCAATTTGAGGTGAATTGATCCTCGCTGTCGTTTGGGCGGGTCTTGTACCCGCCCTCGCCAGAACCACCAATGGAACCCAAATTCCTCGAGCAAATATTTAGGTTGCCCCAACGCACCACGTTGAATTCACAGCCTGCCGGTTAGACTCGAGCCAGTGACTTCCTCCTCCAATCCCATCGTGCGTTTTCCAGAACTCCGTTTCCTGCTCGGCTCGAGCGCCAGCGCGGTCTTGGCGAGCCGAATGCTGGCGGTCGTGATCGGCTATCAGATTTACGAGCGCACGAAAAATCCGCTCGCGTTGGGCATCCTGGGTTTGATCGAGGCGATTCCGGCGATTGCGTTATCCCTGTATGGCGGGCATGTCGCGGATCGAAACGACCGACGTTTGATCGTGCTGTTGACCCGAGCCGTCAGTGTCGCCTGCGCGATAGCTTTCGCATTGATTTCACGCTCGAGTGCATCGTGGGTTCTTTATGGCTTATTCAGCATCGTGTTCATCGCGGGTTTGGCTCGAGGGTTTGCCGATCCTGCACAGAATGCGTTCGAGGCGCAGGTGATTCCCGCCGAGGTCATGGTCACGGCGACCGCGTGGCTCTCGAGCGCGGGTCAGGCGAGCGCGATCGTCGGTCCAGCCTTGGGCGGTTTCGCTTACGCCTGGTTCGGTGCGAGCAGCACCTATTTCATGATCGCCGGTTTATTCGTGATTTCGATGGTCAATGATTTTTGCATCAAGCCCAAACCGATCCCAGTGCCCGGAGGCAGCGAGGATGTCTGGCAGAGCATTCTCGAGGGTGTGCGTTTCGTGTTTTCAAATCAGGTCTTGGTGGGATCAATGGCGCTCGATTTGTTCGCGGTGTTGTTCGGTGGTGCGATTGCCCTGTTGCCGATTTTTGCGAGCGACATTTTGAAGGTGGGTCCGCAGGGCTTTGGGATTTTGAACGCCGCGCCTTCGGTTGGCACGCTCGCCGTCATGTTGTGGAGCACGCGGTATCCGCCGCTCGAGGGCGCTGGTCGCAAACTCTTGTGGGCCGTTACTGGGTTTGGCGTGTCCATCATCGTCTTTGGCCTGTCGAACAATTTCTGGTTGTCATTGTTCGCCCTCGTCATGGCTGGCGCGACCGATGGTGTGAGCATGGTGATTCGCAGCGCAATCCTACGGCTCGAGTCGCCCGAGCACATGCGTGGTCGGATCGCGGCGGTCAGTTGGATTTTCATTGGATCATCGAACGAGATCGGTGCGTTTGAAAGTGGTGTGGCGGCCAGCATTTTTGGCACGGCACGCAGCGTGTGGCTGGGCGGCATCGTCACGCTGGCGGTGGTGGCGTTCACGGCGGCGCGAGCGCCAAAATTGCGGAACTTGAATCTCGAGCAGGCTGATTTGAAATGAGGTTGAGGATGAAAAAAAGTGTTTGGTTCGTTCCGGTTCTCACCCTGACACTCGTCGGGTTCGTGTTCTCCGTGACACCGAATCAGGTTGATGTCTGGATCACCAGTTACGACGAGGTGAGTTTGCTCGAGCAGCAAAAACCATTGCCAATCACGGCAAATGCTGGCTCGAGCGATGGTGTGAAAATCACGATTGATGCAGGAAGTGAATTCCAGGAGATTGATGGTTTCGGCGCGTCACTGACCGATTCTTCGGCGTGGTTGATGGCGAAAAAATTGAAACCGGAAGTCCGAGAAAAAGTCTTGCAAAAATTGTTCAACCCGAAAACCGGCATTGGCCTGAGCGTCCTGCGGCAACCGATGGGCGCGTCCGATTTCGCACTGAAGTCCTACACGTACAACGACCTGGCCGCTGGTCAAATGGATGTGAGTCTCGAGAAATTTTCGATCAACCATGACAAGCTCTACATCATCCCGATTCTCAAACGCATCCTCGAGATCAATCCAAATTTGAAAATCATGGGCACGCCTTGGAGCCCGCCTGCGTGGATGAAAACCACGAATTCTCTGATCAAAGGTCGCTTGAAACCCGGCGGTTACGATTGGCTCGCGCTGTATTTTCTGAAATACATTCAAGCCTATAAAGGCATGGGCGTGCCGATTTACGCGATCACCTTGCAGAATGAACCGAATTTTGAACCCGAAAAATATCCGGGCATGTACATGTCGGCACTCGATCAGATCGAGGTGGTCAAACGCCTCGGACCAATGCTGCGGGCAACGAATCTCGAGACGAAAATTATTATTTGGGATCACAACTGGGACAAACCTGAATTCCCCATCACGGTCTTGAACGATGCGACGGCTCGAGAATTCGTGGCGGGTTCGGCGTTTCATTGCTATGGTGGAAATGTCTCGGCACAATTGGTTGTGCAAGCGGCGCACCCGGACAAGGAAATGTATTTCACCGAATGTTCTGGTGGCGAATGGTCACGGACGTTTCGCACGAATTTGCAGTCGATTGCGCAAAACAACATCATCGGCCCGATGCGCAATTGGTCGCGGACGACAGTCCTTTGGAACCTCGCGCTGGATGAAAAGTCTGGCCCACAAAATGGTGGTTGCAACAATTGTCGTGGCGTGATCAAGATCAATCAGGCGAGCGGTCAAGTCGATTACAACGTCGAGTTTTACGCGCTCGGGCAGGCGAGCAAATTTGTGCAACCCGGCTCGAGGCGGATTGCTTCGGAATCTTCGGATGGCACGGTGCAGACGGTGGCGTTCACGAACACGGATGGCTCGAGGGTGCTGGTGGCGGCGAATGCGGTTTTGAACGATCAGCAAATCACCGTGGCGGCCGGCTCGAGTTCGTTCACGTTCAAGCTGCCCGGAAACGGCGTGACGACCTTCATCTGGCAGTGATTCAAACCTCGAGTTTCGGATCGAGTCGAGACACCCACTGCGGTGCGGAATTCGTGCGTTGGCGCAGCAGTAAATTCAATTGCGCCGTGTGGTGTTGAACGTGACGCATGTGATCGAGCATCAACTCGAGGATGCTGAAGTTCGTGCTGAAATACTGGAATCGCGCTCGGGCTTTTTCGTCGGTCAAACTAAAAATAGCGGCACGGGTTTTTTCGCGGCCATGCTCGA
>JANOWZ010000348.1:0-13861 GCA_031418155.1 Deinococcales bacterium | reverse complement strand
CCAAAAGCACGCCTCGGGCGGATTCCGTGCCGTAATCCAGGCCGACCAAGTACGTTTTGATCAAATCAGTCCCAGTTAAATCCGTGATCGTGCGCTTTCCCTCCGGGTTGCCGTTTATCCAAATCGAGTTTGTGCCTCGAGTCTCCGAGGTTTGCGCATCGAACGCAAGAGATCCGGTTCAGATTCGCGGGCGCGGATCGAATTTCCAACATGTTTTCACATATACAGGGTAAAATGTTGAAAAATGTTGACTTTTTCGGCGGGCGAAGGTATCTTGTCCTCACAAGGAATCCAGGGGCTTTCAAATTCAATCGTTGGCTCAATCGTTGGCTCAATCGTTGGCTCGTGCAATTTACGGTCCGAGTTTGATCTTTGCTCCACACGCCGAATTCAACTTCAATCCCGAGGTCAATCGTGCTCGCCGAAGAACGCCGTCAAAAACTCGTCAGCCTGACCGCCGAACGCGGACGCGCCCGGATCACCGACCTGGCCGCAACGTTCGGCGTTTCAGAAATGACGATTCACCGCGACATTCAATACCTCGAGTCGCAAGGTTTGGTGCGCAAAATGCACGGCGGCGTGGCGCACGTCGGCGTGCAAGAAACACCGTACCGCGAACGCATCGTGCAACAACACCTCGAGAAACAGGCGATAGCACGGGCGGCAGCAAAACTGATTCAACCCGGCGCGACCATCTACCTTTCACCGGGAACAACCACCGCCGAAATCGCTCGAGCCTTGCCACGCGAGGGTATCACGGTGGTTACGAACAGTTTGCCGATTGCGCAAGAACTGATGCAGACGACCGAACTTGAGGTTGTGCTGACCGGCGGCAGCATTCGCCGTCACGCCGAAGCGCTTGTGGGCGAGGCGGCGGAATCGAGCATCTCGAGGATGTACATTCACCTCGCGTTTGTCGGCGTGACCGGCGTGGACATTCAGGCGGGCGCAACAGTCTATTCCGAAAGCGAAGCCCGAGTCTTACAAGCAGTGCTGCGGGCCGCCCGCAAAACCGTGATCGTGGCCGACTCGAGCAAATGGCGCAAAGTCATGGGGCCAATGGTCGCACCGCTCTCGAATTTCCACACGGTCTTAACCGATACGAACCTGCCCAAAGATGCCATGAAATACCTCGAGTCTTGCGACATCAGCGTGATTCGTGCCAAGGCGGTCCCATCATGAAAAGACTGGGCATGAAAAGACTGGGCATGAAAGCACTCTTCTTGGATGCTCCCGGCAAGCTTCGACTCGGCGAGTTTGAAGAGGCCGACTCGAGCGACAAACTGCGACTGCGCGTCCAGGCCGTGACGGTCTGTGGTTCGGACTTGCATTACTACAAAGAGGGCTCGATTGGCTCGAGCATCGCGCTTGAACCGCACATCCTCGGGCATGAGTTCTCGGCGATTGTTGATGATGATCGCGGCGAGGCGCTAGGCTTCCCGCGAGGCACGCTGGTCGCAGTCGATCCGAACGAAGCCTGCGGTCATTGCGAATGGTGCGAACGTGGCGAAACGAACCTCTGCCCGAACGTCAAGTTCGCGGGTTCCGCGCCAATCCACGGTGCGCTGCGCGAGGTCTATCATGCCAGGCCCGAAGCATTGTTCAAGATTCCATCCGGCTTGGATGCAACCGATGGCGCAATGCTCGAGCCGTTGGGCGTGGCGATTCACGCGGTTGATCACGCCAAAATTCGTTTGGGCTCGAGTGTCGCCATCGTCGGCGTGGGCGCGATTGGCTTGCTGATCCTGCAACTCGTTCGCGTGGTTGGTGCCGGTGAGATTCACGTGCTCGAACCGCTCGAGGACCGCCGCAAGCTCGCTCTGAAATTGGGCGCGGACAGCGTTCACGAAACCGCCGAATCCCTGGTCAAACACACCCGAGGTCGTGGCGTAGACACCGTGCTCGAGGCGACCGACACGCCAGAAGGTCCGGGAGCGGCCTGCGCTGTGGCTCGCATCGGCGGCAAGGTCGTGCTCGTTGGGATTCCAGATGGGGACAGATTCACCCTGACGGCATCCATCATTCGCCGCAAAGGTTTAACCATCAAACTCTCCCGGCGCATGGGTCACGTTTACCCTCGGGCCATCCAGCTTGTCGCGCAAAACCGCATCGACATCAAAGCGATTGCCACGCACCACTTCACGCTCGAACATGCGGCCCAAGCCTTCGCGCTGCAAGCCGACCGCTGTGACGGCGTGATCAAAAGTGTGATTTATCTCGAGGACTAAAAACCCTGGCACGCAGCGCCAACTGTCCACCAGGGCCTTTGAAAGGAGGAGTTCCGCGCAAGAGACTCATTTCAGGTTTATCCATCCGCAGTCGTCCTAAGCAACAGGTTAGCAGAACGAGGGGAAGCCATGAAGAACTTTTAGAAACTTGGCATCGCATTCGGCACGGTCGCCGCCAGTGCCGCACTGCTCGGCACTCGAGGCATGGCACAAAGTGGTTGGACAGTCACAGAGGCCGCGAAACCTTACGCAGGCACGACGATCAAAGCCGTCTATCTGGATCGGCCCGGTTACAAGGCCGCCGCCAAATTGGTGCCAGAATTTGAGAAACTCACCGGCATCACGGTTGAAAACGAAGTCATTCCCTACGAGAACACCCGCGAGAAAATGGTGCTCGATTTCACCAGCCAGGCAGGCACCTACGATGTGGACCTGACCGATGTCGTCTGGGTTGGCGAGTACGCCGCAAACGGCTGGTTGACACCGCTCGAGAAATTCACCAGCGATCCAAAACTCGCGGACCCAGCCTTGAACCTCAAAGGGTTCTTCCCGATTCTCTTGGATTCGTTCGGCACCTGGGACAAGAAACTCTACGGCATTCCCTTCGACAATTACGCCGGATTGCTGTTCTACAACCGCTGCATGCTCGAGAAGGCCGGATTCAAGTCTCCGCCTTCAGTACCCGACAGTTTCAACGTGAATCCCAGAAAGTGCGTCCAGCAGCTTTATGAACCCATCAAGCACCTCGCCAGCCTGACAGAACACTCGAGTCAACAACGACAACCCCAATCCAAACCGAGCCCGTACCAGCCGCTCGTACTTGTTACGCCGAATCGAGCCTTGGCTGCCAATCAACACGCACCAGACGTACACGATCACCAGCAAGCAAACCAGCCGATCCAACCGGTCATGAAACATCATGTGCGTATCCTCTTGACCCTAACCATGCACCTGACGGGCAGGGTCGCCTCCCAACGAAAGCCTTTGCTTCTCAAAAACCGGAACATGCACTCAATCCGAGATCGTACTGCCCGTGCAAACAATGGCGAACGACAAGTCCTCGAGTGCACTCTTGCCGATGAACAGCCTGTACGAAGCGGTACAACTCGTCTTCTACGACTTGGTTTCAATCATGCTGCGTGAACGGTTGAATCAAACACCGCTCGAGATGCGCGGACGACACACGAACCTCGAGTAAGAAAATTGGGTTGGCTCGAGACACAGATTGACAGTCAAATTTGGGGGAAACGGTCCTCGCTTCGAAGGGCGACCACGAGGGATTCTTGACCCTACAACAGTACCTATCGGGCTTCTTGATCTCACAGCGGCACCTGTCGGGCCTGGATCGCTTGGGTCGCTTGCCCCTACGGAAATCAAAATCTCAACATCAGAATTTCTTTTGACGCTCGATACACAACGCAACGTTTGGAGACCTCAACATGTGGCGCATTCGAGATCGAAATTTATTCCTCGCACCGGCAGTGATCGCGCTGGCCTTGATTGGCATTGCACCATTGCTGTTCGCGGTCAACGTCAGTTTGCGACAGTACAACATCGCCAAACCCAGCCTCGGATTTGAATGGAACAATTTTGCGAATTTTATTGCCGTTGTGACCGACAGTTATTTTTGGGGCGTACTGTGGCTGACCCTCGAGTTTCTACTGCTGACCGTGCCGATTCAATTCGCCATCGGTTTGGGCATCGCCATGTTGTTACACCGCAAAGATTGGCCGGTCTTGCGGGCGGTGGCTCGAGTCGTGCTGGTGATTCCACTCGCCACGACACCCGCCGTGGTTGGTTTGATTGGACGGTTGGGTTTTGATTCGGACTTCGGTTGGGCGATCCGAACCTTGCACTCTTCGCCATCGCTTTCATGGAAACCTGGCAGTGGACACCATTCTTTGCCCTCGTCATGCTCGCCAGCTTCAGCGCCGTGCCACAAGATGCGTTCGAGGCCGCAACCCTCGAGACCGACCGGCGCTGGTTGTTGTTCCGTCATGTCGAATGGCCGTACCTGCTGCCCGGTTTGACGGGGGTGTTGATCTTGCGCACCGCAGACGTGATGAAACTTTTCGATTTGATTTTCGTCATGACCCGAGGCGGTCCTGGCAGCGCCACCGAGTTGATCAGCATTTACACGCAACGCATCGGCTTTCGTGTCTTTGATCAAGGCATCGCGGCAGCAATGGCAATCCTGTTGTTGACCGTGACAATCATTCTGGCCCGAATGTACATCCGAATCTTCTACCGCGAGGCGACCGTATGACCCCCGAGAATGCCGGGAGTACCAAATCGGTTTCCTCGAGCACCCGCCGCAGAAAGCCGCAGAATTGGTTCGTGGCGGTACTGCTGGCGATCATCACTCTGGCGACCGTCTTCCCGTTTTACTGGATGGTCACGGCTTCGTTCAAATCCCGATCCGATGTGCTCGCCTTCCCACCCGCGTTCTTGTTCACACCGACGCTCGAGCATTACGCCAAAGCCTTGCTCGAGGCGGGTATCGGCAAAAATGTTCTGAATTCCCTGATCGTTTCGATCTCGAGCAGACTGCTCGCGCTGATGATCGGCACGCCATGCACTTACGCGCTCGCACGTTGGGAATGGAGGGGCAAACGCGACCTGTGGTTCTGGATCATCTCAAACCGTTTCATGAGCCCGATTGTGCTCACGCTGCCGTTCTACCTGATCGCCAATCAACTCGGAATGCTCAACAATTTGTTCACTCTGGTGATTATCTATTTGACCTTCAACATTCCGCTGGTCGTCTGGTTGACCATGGATCAGTTTCGCAACATTCTCAAAGAAATTGACGAGGCCGCCGTCGTCGATGGTGTGAACATGTTCCAGGTTTTCTCGAGGGTTGTCTTGCCCCTCGCCACGCCTGGGGTTGTCGTCGGCACGATCCTCAGTTTTATTTTTTCCTGGAACGAGATGCTTTTCGCCCTGATCCTGACGCGATCTAAAGCCCGCACCGCACCGGTTGCCGCCACCAGCTTTATGAGCGGTTACGACCTGCCCTGAGGCGTGATCATGGCGACTGGAACAATCATTGTCCTGCCTGTAATCGTCTTCGCCATGAGCGTCTCGAGGCATCTCGTGCGCGGCCTGACCTTGGGTGCTGTCAAATAAGAACTCAACCCTGACTTTCCCCGTGAGGTCTCGAGATGAATCGAATCGGTATCAACCTGAGTTTCACCGTCAAACGTTGGATCGAAACAGATGCTTGGGCGGATCACGTCTCGAGCATGGGTTTGGATTGATTCAGTTTTCGTTCGATTTGATCGATCCACTCTGGCCTGCAAATTTGCGTTCAAGCTTGGCCAAATCACACCGCAAAGCTGCCGAATCTTGAGGGATTGAGATTCACAGTGCGTTTTTTGGGCTGGCCTGTTACACCTACAACAACCTCTTGCATCCTTTGCCCGAAGGCCGCGAGGCCGCGAAACTTTGGTAGCGTGGAGCCATCGAAACTGCCGCCGAATTGGGCACCGCTCGAGTCGGCGGTCCGCTCGGTGGCATGAGCGTGCGCGATGCGAACGATCCAGTGAAACGCCAGGAAAGACTCGAGGCTTTGCGTTCGGATGTGCTCGAGTTGCTGGATTACGCACGTTCGCACGGCTTGCAGGAATTTGTGATTGAACCCGTGCCGCTCACCCGCGAGACACCACACGCGGTTGCGCAGGCTCGAGGATTGCTGGCCGATCTGAAGCACACCATTCCCGTGAAATTCTGCGTGGACAGCGGTCACGCGCTCTACAAGCCGCTTTACGGCGTTCAGGCAGGTTGCACCTGGGTGATTCGTTGGGCCTGCTGCACTTGTAACAAACGGATGGCCTGTCCGATTCGCATTGGGGCCTGGATGATCCTCGTGGGATCGTCAAACTCGAGGAAGTCAAGGCTCAACTCAATGCACACAACTTGACAAACCTGCCAGTCATTCTCAAAGTTTTCTATGCGTTCGAGGCGAGCGATGAATTCGTGCTCGAGGATGTTCGTTCGAGTGTGGCGCAGATGCAAAAAACTTGGCGTTGATTATTTTGCTGGCGCGTACTGCGTCACGCCACCAGCCACATCAAATTTGGATTTCAAAACCTCGAGCGTTTCAAGCGGTTTGGAATTCGCATCTCCCGGCATTGTGCCCGCAAAAACCTCGAGCGCATCAGTGAAGCCATCTTTATCCACGTCCATCTCAAGTTTCAGGGCCTCATACACGGCCTTGTCGATTGGCAGGCGTTTGGCGCGAAATTTCCCTATCGCCAGCCCGAACGGATTCCAAGGTGCGCCACCTCGAGCATTCATGTGGCAGAGTTGACAACTCGATTTCTCCAATACCGTGCCAACCCGATCCTCGAGTTTGAGTTGCTTGTACATCACCGGATCAAAACCCGAACGCGCCGAGACGAGACTCACCCCGAAGATCATGCTCGAAATCACGATAAACACGAAGAGGGCACGCATGGGCGCACCCTCGAGATTCCCTTTGCCTTTCGCCGTTAAACAAGTCGAAACTTGACAGTCTTCACTCGCGTGTTGCACACGACACCAAGATTTCGACATCAAAACCCACCCTTCGCCAAGTCTCTTCACATCACTTGGATGCAACACTGGCAGGGATGGGTTCCCGGATAAAGACGTTCATCGCCATGACCGGCGCATACGTCTCGATCAGGGCCAGCGGTGTACCGTCCGGTGCAAACTTGCGAATCGTGTGGCCGCCGCGCCGTGCCGTGTAGACAAAGCCCTGATGGTCAATGCCGATGTCCAAGGTGGAGGTATTGTCCTCACCCTCGAGCGGTTCGAGCGTGAAGGTTGGACCTTGCTTGCCGTCGGGTTTGATCGTGCGAATCTTGCGGCTCGAGCCGTCACCGATGTAGAGAACGCCATGCAAGTCCACGCCGACACCATCGAGGACGCGCATCTCGTCGGATTCTTGCTTTAAACGGAAACTGTACTTGTTGAGGAATTCACCGTCAGCGGTGAAACGTTGTACCTGGCGGTTGCCATAATCGAGCACGTATACGTAGCGGTCTGCACCGGCAACAATCGCTCGAGGATCATTGAAGGTGCCGCGTCCCTTGCCGCGTCCACCGAATTTGCCCAGAAACTCGCCTCGGGTGTTGAAGCGTTGGATCATGTGCGTTTCCGTGTCGATGATGTAGACGAACCCGTGCGGACTGATGCTGAGTGCACTGGGGTACAGCAGTTCCCCAGGCTTCATGCCGTAACCGCCGAAGCTCGAGATTTCCGTGCCATCCGATTGCATGACGCGAATCATGTTCGGGACGCTTTCGCCTTGACGGTATTCGTACACGGCGGCGTACAAATTCAGATCATTGTCGCTGGCCAGGGCAATCGGTGCGGCTGGTAGCTTGCCGATGCCTTGACCAATGTTGCCAATGCTGCGCTCGAGGTTGCCGCGCATGTCCAAAATCCTGACCGGCCCTTTGCGTGAATTCAGGCTGACGATCAGTTGCGCTGGCGCGTCCAGGGATTCCTTGCTTTCGATCAATCCCAAATCGATCAGTTCGATCACTTCGGTCAGGGTCGGGCGCTTGTCTGGGTCTTTTTCGATCATGCGCATGATCAGGTCATTCATGCGTTGCGAGACCTCGTGGTTGAGTTGGCGCGGCGGGGTCGGTGTCTGGAAGATTTGCTGCTGAACCACGGCATCGTAGACCCCTTTGAAGGCTGTTGTTCCAGTTGCCATCTCGTAAAAGACCAGCCCGAGGCTGTAAATGTCGCTGCGATGGTCGATCTTCAAGCCTTTTGCCTGCTCGGGGCTCATGTAGACCGGCGTGCCGACCCGAGCACCGGTCATGGTCAAGCGCGTCAGCACCTTACCGGCGGCGATGCCGAAATCCATCAGTTTCACACCGTCGACCTCAACTCGAGGTTCGGGATGGGTGTGAATCGCGGTGCGGGTGATCATGATGTTGCCCGGTTTGATGTCGCGGTGAATGATGCCCTGCTTGTGAATGTACCGCAACGCATCGGCGGTCAGTTTCAGGATCTCGGTGGCGTGCTCGAGACCGAGGCGACGGCTTTCGATCAGGTTTTCCAGCGCCTCGCCGTCGATCAATTCCATGCTGATGTAATGCGTCGTGCCCTCGTTGGCGTGTTCGAAAACCTTGATGATGTTCTGGTGGTTCAGGCGCATCAGCACTTCGGCCTCGCGGTGGAAGCGGCGCACAAATTTGGCATCGGCGACAAATTTTTCTTGCGGGATTTTCAGGGCCACAACTTTTTGATCATCGCGGCGCACGGCGCGGAAGACGGTCGCCATGCCGCCGATACCGACCCGTTCTTGGATCTCGTACCTCGAGAGCACACCCGAATCGGTGGGTTTGCCGCCCGTTTTGGTGGTTTTAGAGGCTTTGGTGGCTCGGGTTTTGGTTTTGCGCAGTCCGGCCAGGGTGGGTGGGCGTGTCGAGTGCTTGCTGCGGCGCGGTGGCCCTTTGCGCACGCGACCGGCGGTCAGTGGCACCAGGTTCGAGGCGAGCGCAAGCGCGGCGATCACCAGGCTCGAGAGGGCGCGTTCAGGGTGTCCGCCATCACCGAAGCCGAGCAGGAATTGATACACGGCGATACCAATACCTGAGATGCCAACGAAGCCGGTCACGACCATCAACGGCGCACGCAGTCCCAAGAGAACCGTGACCACGAACAGGATCAGGCCGAAAACGAAATTCATGCGCCGATCCTTGCCACAACCACAGTCACATTATCGGGTGCGCCTCGAGATTCGGCCAGACCGATCCAGTAATCAATCGCGGATTGCAGGTTGCTGGTTCGGGCCAATTCTGCCCGAAGTTCTTCCTCTTTGACCAACCCGTGCAGACCATCGCTGCACAACACGATCATGTCGCCAGACATGACCTGTATGATTTTGATTTCCGGGGTCACGTTTGGTTTGGTGCCAAGGGCTTGCAACAACAAGTTGCGGTACTGGTGGTTTTCGGCCGCCTCGAGTGTCATCGTGCCCGAATCGACCTGTGCTTGGACCCAGGAATGGTCCTTGGTGATCTGCTGGATCGTATTGCGACGAATCAGATGTCCCCTGGAATCGCCAACATGTCCGAGCAGCAACTGCGTGCCGAACAAAATCGCCACGGTCAGGGTCGTGCCCATGCCGGAACGCTCGAGGTGATCAATCGACATCTTGTAGATTTGCTTGTTGGCCGCCAGGATGCTTTTTTCCAACGCCTTCTCGAGCGGGATTGCGCCGCGCCCAGAATTGATGAATTCGACGTACTGCTCTATCGCCTTGGTGACGGTGTCAATCGCCAACTTGGAGGCGTGCTCGCCCGCCGCCGCGCCACCCATGCCATCGGCGACCGCCAGGAACGAAAGCTGACCACGCGCGGTTTGGAACAGCTTGACGCGGTGGTAATCCTCGTTCGTCTCGCGCACCATACCGACGCTTGAGCCGTGACCGAAACTGACTTGATTGCGAACCTGCAAAACCCTCACCTCGAGTTAGAATTGGTAAAAATGTGATTCTGTCCGGGTTTTAGGCGAACCCCATGCAAAATATCCTGCGCGAAACTTCCTGCGTGAACTGCTGAACGAATTCTAGCATTGGCGATTGCGTGCCTCTGGTGTACTTTCCACACGAGAATGATGCAACTCACATCAACAGCTTCAAGAGATGATGGGGGCTGTATCGTCACGAAGTTATGACAGCCATACGGGGTCATGCTCGAAATGGGCATATTGTCCCGATCATGGAACTCGAACCTTGATGCCTTCAAAGCGGCAAACGCACCGGCCCAGCATGGGTCCATCTCTATACTCGAGCCGTGGACGTGGCACTCTGGACCCATATCGTCGAACTGTACGAGTACAAGGTTGATGACACCTTGCAGGCGCGAACCCCGAAGGGTGGTGCGCGAAGCGTGCGTGAACTGCGGGACTTGCTGTCCACTGCACCACTGGCCGGGGCAACCCTGCGGCGCTTTCGCATGGCCGACCGTGCCCTGCGTGGCAAATCTGAGGTCGTGACCGAAAAGACAGAGCTCCTGAGTGAGGAATCGCAACCCGCAGGCAACCTCGAGATGACCCTCTCGGCGGGCGAGGCCGACCTGATCGCAATGAGCATGAGTGGTTTTGAAACGGTTGATGTCAACGAGGCGGCGCTGGATGAGGAGGGGCTGATCCTGCGTGCCCTGGCCGATGCCGCTTGGCGGGCGGATTTCACCGAAGAATTGTTGGGCCAGTCGATGCGCTTGCGCAACGAATCGGGGCGCAACACCGCCCGTGCAGTTTTCGCCATGATGCAGAACCTCGAGCAGTACGCCGAAAGCAATGATTTCGGCCATGACCTGAATTTGGCTAAATTCCGGGTGATCTCAAGGGTTCCAGTGATCGATGATCCGCTGGCGAGCTTCTCAAGTCCGGAAGTGATCGAGAACATGCTGGGTGACTTCATTAAAAAACTGCTCGAGATGGGCCGCGAACACCCGAATTTGCAGTTGCCCGCCAGCGAAACCTTGGCCTACCTGCGGCGTTTTGCGCTCGCGGTCGCCGAGGACCATCGGGCCGGAGAGCAATTGGTGGTCTCCGGTCCCGGCACCAAAGAAATTCAGTCGGCGATGGATGAGGTCCGCAAGGAGAACCTGTCCGCCGAGGCCAAGCAGGAGATGCTCAACCGACTTTCCATGCAGTTGAACGCCGTGACCAACCGCGAACGCGAGTATCAGACCGTGCTTCAAGATGAACGTCGGGCCTTGAAGGCGGCGCTCGAGTCGTTTTTCGTTTGGCTTTCAGAGCGCGTTCCGGCCCGTTGGGGCGGTCGGGCCAAGGACACCGTTGTGCCCTCAAAGGTGCTCGGGGCGCAGGTTCCCAGCCGGTTCCTCGAGAGCGCCGCGCCGGACGCGACCGAGGTCGCTCTGCGCTTGCTGCGCCCAGGTTACGCCGTGCTGGACGGCTTGCCGGTCCAATGGCAGACCGCCCCCGAAGGTTGGGTGCTCGAGGTGGCCGGGGCCGAATACCCGTTGCAGGATGGCCTGCGCGTGCCTGCCGAGGACCGCGAGGTGCTGGTGTTCGTCAGTGACGGTTATGCCCTGTTGCGATCCAGACGGCGCGAGGGTGGCGGTCTGTGGAAACTCCTGGCCCTGACCCGTTGCGTCGCCGCGCTGCTCGAGCCGGAAGATGATTATCAGGCGTTGCGGTTGGCCCGTGCCGCCGTCGGTTATTTGCGCGACCGTCGCGTTGATGCGGCCCAACATTCACCCGAAAGTGCCGAACGATATCGCAGCGCCCCGGAACAGACCCTGACTTCGTTTGCCCGCACCGGTGCCGAAAAACTGCTCGAGCGTTTTGAGCGCTCAACCGAGGCAGGTTTCGTTGAACGCTGCTTCCTGGCCGCCGCCGAAGCCCTGAACGAACACGGTATTGATGAGCTCACCGAACGCCTGATCGCACTCTTCCAGAACGTGCTCGATCCCAAAGGGGTCGAACCGACCGATGGGCTGGAGGTGCGCTCTGCCCAGGATGTCTTGTTGATCGCCTACCGTGGCGAACCGGTCACGGTGCGGGTCATGGGGCGTGCCTTCACGGTGCGCACCGACAACTTGGGTAAGGTCTACGCGATTCAGGCTGGAGCGGGCGGGCAATCGCTCGAGGATGTCTTGCCGCAACGCATTCCGGGTGGTTTTGCGCTGCTCGCACGTGAAGGGTTGCGAATTGCCATCGGTTTCATGAAAACGGTTTGATCGTTCAACAACTCGGGCTCGCTTCTGCCAGGGGTGGCCCAACCTGTTATGCTGTGAACATATGAACCTCGAGCCCTCAGCACGAATCCGCGAATTGCGTGACCGTATTCGCAGCGCCAACGACCAGTACTACCAGACCGACAACCCGGACCTGACCGATGCCGAATACGATTCGCTGCTGAACGAATTGCGCTCACTCGAGGCCCAACACCCGGACCTGATCGCGCCAGATTCGCCAACGCAACGGGTCGGGGCGCGGGCCGTGACCACGGCGTTCGCAGCGGTCAAGCATCCCAACGCCATGACCAGCCTCGACAATGCGTTCAGCCTCGAAGATTTGCGCAGCTTCGAGGAAAAAATCAACAACGTCATGGGCATCAAAGACGTGACTCGAGCTTACGTTTGCGAACTCAAGATCGACGGGCTCTCGATCAACATCCTCTACAAAAAAGGCAAGCTCGAATGGGCCGCCACCCGAGGCGATGGCGAAACCGGCGAGGATGTCACCGCCAACATCCTGACGATTCCCAGCATCCCAACCCAACTGCCCGAACCCTTCGATCTCGAGGCGCGTGGTGAGGTCTACCTGTCACGTGAGGAATTCGCCGCGATCAATGCCCGGCTCGAGGAGGAGGGTGGCACGACCTTCAAGAACCCGCGCAACGCCGCCGCCGGAACGTTGCGGCAAAAAGACCCCAGCATCACCGCCTCACGCAACCTGCGGGCGTACTTCTACGGCCTGGGAAGCACGCGCGGTTTGCCGATCAACAGCCAATTCGAACTGCTCGAGTTCCTCAAACGCATGGGCTTTCCCGTCTCGGACGATTACGCGCTGGTTCAAGGGCCGGAGGGCATCGAGGCGTACCATCAACGCCAACTCGCCGGACGGACCAAGCTCGAGTTTGATGCCGATGGCTCGGTGGCCAAGATCAACGGGTTGCGATTGCAGGACGAGATTGGTTTCACCTCTCGCGCCCCGCGTTGGGCCATCGCCTACAAGTTCCCCGCCGAGATCGCCACCTCGCGTCTGCTCGCCATCGCGATTGAGGTTGGACGCACCGGCAAGATCACCCCTCGAGCCGACCTCGAACCGCGCCTGATTGAAGGTTCCGAAGTCTCGAGCGCGACCCTGCACAACGAGGATTTCATCCGTGCCTTGGACTTGCGGATCGGTGATCAGGTCCGGGTTCACAAGTCCGGCGGAATTATCCCAGAGATTCTCGGTGTGGACCTCGCAGAACGGCCCGCCGATGCGCCCGCCTTCGAATTCCCCAGCGATTGCCCGGTTTGTGAGACACCGCTGTTGAAAACCGGAGCGCACCATTTCTGCCCGAACGAGGCTTGTCCCGGACGCAACATGCGCAACATCCAATACTTCGTTTCGAGGGACGCGATGGACATTCAAGGGCTCGGCGAGAAACGCCTCGAGCAACTGGTCACGGCCAAACTGGTGCGCGATCCCGCCGACCTGTACCTTCTGAACGTTGAAACGCTCGCGCCGCTTGAACGCATGGGTGAAAAAAGTGCCAAGAACCTGATCGATCAGATCGAAACGAGCAAAACCCGAGAACTCTCGAGGGTGATTGCCGCACTCGGCATTCCGATGGTCGGCGAAAAAGTTTCGGTCACTTTGGAAAAAAACTTTCCAAACCTGGACGCGGTCCTGGCCGGGAGCGAAGAACAATTCGCCGCGATCTCCGGTTTCGGACCAACCATAGCCGCAGCACTCGCTCGAGCCTTTCAAGACCCGCGCATCCTCGTCCTGATCAAACGCTTGCAGGCCGCAGGTGTGAACACCACCTCGAACGTCAAACCGATTGGCACGCAACTCGCAGGCTTGACCTTCGTGATCACCGGGTCGCTCTCAAGGCCACGCGACGAGATCAGCCAAGAACTCGAGGGCATGGGCGCTCGGGTCAC
>JANOWZ010000347.1:0-2159 GCA_031418155.1 Deinococcales bacterium | reverse complement strand
GCAATTGCGAGGCGGCATTCACGTTTTACGCGCAATGCCTGGATGGGAAAATCACCGCCATGCAACGCAACGCGGACGCGCCGACGGCGGCACAGATGACCCCGGAATGGCGCGGCAAAATCCGTCACGCCAGCCTGAGTGTCGGCACTCGAGAATTCATGGGCGCAGACCGTCGGCCTGAGATGTACGAGGCTCCGAAAGGCTGCTCGGTGCTGCTCGGTTTCATCAATCCCGCCGAGGCGGAACGTGTATTTCACGCACTGGCGGTCGGTGGGACCGTTGCGGTCCCATTTGGCGAAACCTTCTGGGCGCGACGATTTGGGATGCTGACCGATCAGTTCGGCATTCCGTGGATGATCAATTGCTACCTGCCCCCACAAAGCCGCGCCATGCAAATCACCTGAGGAAGACCCCATGAACACTGAAGACAGCATCGTGCAAATCGCACCGCGACTCGAGCGGTTCTTTGGCTGTTCCGGCCGGATGCTCAAACCGTGTGCGGCGACGGTTGCCGCTTTGGTGGCGCAAATTCCGAGCGGACATGTGGCAACCACTGAATCTTTGCGGCGCACTTTGGCGAACCAATTCGGGGTCGAAGTCACCTGCCCCTATGATACGAAAATGGCGTTGCTGGAAATCTCCAATGACTTGAGCCTCAATCACGTTCCCTTCTGGCGGGTGGTCAAAGCGAATGGTGAGTTGATACCGAAAATTGCGGGCGGTTTCGAGTCTCAAGCGGGGTTGTTGCGGACAGAAGGATTTGTGGTCGACAACAGCGGAAAAAAGCCGAGGATCAAAGCGTTCAAGGACAGGTTGTCCATCTTCGATTGACGGCTCAAGAGGTTGTAAAAATCCTCGCGGTGCGATTTGGGACGCTCGAGCCGGTAGAATCAAGAATGCCAATCGTTCAGACGGTTTCGGGTCGTGCAGAATTGAAAAAATTCATCGAGTACCCGTACCAGAAATTTAAGAACCATCCGACCTGGGTTCCACCACTTCTGCTTCAGGAATGGGAGGATTACAACCCGCAAAAGAACCCATATTACGAGCACGCCGAGGTTGAACTCTTTTTGGCGCTCGAGGGTTCACGGGTGGTGGGTCGGATCGCCGCGATTCATGACCGGTCGTACAACACGCACCGCGAGGAGAACGTCGCGCTGTTCGCCAGCTTCGAGGCGGACAGCAGCAGTATCGCCAAACAATTGCTCGAAACGGTCGAGCATTGGGCGGTTGCGCGAGGCTCGAGCGCCGTGCGTGGTCCGGGCAAGGTCGCCAGCAACGATATGGCTGGGCTGTTGGTGGACAATTTTGATGATCCACCCGTGGTGATGATGCCGTACAATCCGCCCGAATACCCGAAGTACCTCGAGTCTGCCGGATACAGTAAATCTGAGGATTGTTTCGCATGGCGCATGACGGTCGAGGGCGGCTTACCAGATCGTGTGGCCCGCATCGCCGAGCGGGTCAAGAAAAATTTGAAGGTCACACTACGCCCGATTGCCCTGCAAAGCGCCAAAGCCCTCGAGCCGGAATTGCCGATCATCCGCGAGATTTACAACGCCGCCTGGGGCGCAAACTGGAGTTTCGTTCCCTGGACCGAGCACGAGATTCAGCATTTGGCGGCGCAGCTCCGGCAGGTCGCCGACAAAGCCCTTTGCCTGATCGCCGAGGTTGAAGGCAAACCGGTCGCATTCTCAATCACGCTGCCAGACATCAACGAAAGTCTGCGCGGCACGGGCGGACGCTTGCTGCCGTTCGGAATCATCAAACTTTTAACGCACAAACCTTCACGCATGAGGCTGGTGGCGCTCGGCATCAAACCCGAATACCACGGGCGCGGCCTGGATGCCCTCTTGTATGCCGAGACCTTCTGGCGAGGCAAAGGAACCTACAGTTCCGGCGAGTTCGGTTGGACCCTCGAGAGCAACGAGGCGATCTCGCAGGGCATGAAGGCGCTCGGGGCCGTGCCGTACAAACGCTATCGCGTCTTTGAGAAACGCCTGACCGGTCAGAGCGATCCGCCCGATTCTCGAGGGACGGGATATTGAATCAGGAAAAAGGTCAAAGGGAAAAGCTGAAAGTAAAACCTCGGGTCGTTACTTTGACCTTTGACCTTTTGGCTTTCACCTGTTTTTTTGGGGTTGAATCATGAATGTGCT
>JANOWZ010000346.1:0-8257 GCA_031418155.1 Deinococcales bacterium | reverse complement strand
CAGTTGCGGGGCCAAATCCTCGACATCCGTGGCGGTGGGTTCTTGCGCACCATAAGCACTGATGCCGAGCCAATCGATCACGTCCGAACCGGGATAGTAGTTCTCGAGTTTGTTCCAAGATTGACTGGGATCGTCATCGCCCGCGACGTGAAAAACCCAGGTGATGTTGGTTGCCCCTCGGGCCCGAATGGTTTGGATGATTCGCCGGTACGCCTCACGGAATTTCTTTGGCCCCTCGAGGTTCGCGCCATGCCAGAAGCCGTTCCAGGAGAACCATTTCCCATTGACTTCCGTGCCGAACTCGACGATCAATGGGGTTTTGAAGGCTTTGGCCGCGTCACCCCAGATTTTCAAATCCGCATCGAAATCCCCAGCATTGATCTTCTCGAGCGTGAATTTTGGCTCTGTCACATTGATGTCGGTGCTGGATCGCAACATCAAACGAATGAACGGCACGCTGCCAAGTTTACGAATGGCTGCGCTCGAGGTTTGCGGAAAAGCCCGAGACGTGAACCAATTGTTGGAAAAATACACCCAGGCGGCCTTCTTGCCGACCGCGTTCTCGTACCGCTCGAGGCGTGCCGGAGTTGGGTCTTCCTCTTCGCCGCCACCGACGAACACGCCATGCAGCAACTTTCCGGTGGGTGCGGCCAAGGCCAAACTCGAGGCGGCCTGCGGTTCCTTGCCGAGACAGGAGGCAAAGGCAATCAGCGTCAGCATCAGCGCGAAAGATCGTTTCATCATGGACCTCAAAAACCTGGGGTTCGGCATCTCGTGATCTCGAGCGTACCGAACCCCAACGTGATTTGCCTGAGCCTTACTGCGTGACGGTCGCAGGGTTCACGAACTTGTAGCCCATCGCCTGAATGTCAGAGACCATTTTCTCGAGTTGTGCCGGTGTGGTCTTGTCGATGCCGTCGTAACCCGTCTCGAGCAGGTACGGGTGGAAGAAGACTCCGGCCCAAGGGCAACGCAGGTTACGGTTGGCTCGAGCATTCTCGATGATTTTGGCGGGCAGGTTGTTCTCTTGGATGTTGCCCAGGTTCTCTGGGATCACGAGGCTGCCATAGGCATCGCGCACCGGGTAGGTGTAGAACTGTCCGGCGATGACCGTGCCGCTCTGGTACAGACGGCGCTCCCAGACACGGTTGTAGACGGTGTTGAAGGCTTTGTACAGGCCTGGATCGGCGGCGTAATGCGGTGTGGTCCAGCCGACGATGTTGGTGATGCCCAGGTCATTCAAGATTTTCTTCCCAGTGTTGATGCGCAACAGGGCCGAAGCTTGGGTCATACCGATGATGGGTCTTTGGGTGTTGCGGTCCCAAAATTCCCAGTCGTCTCCACTGATGCCGTAAGGATTTTTCATGTTGTCAAACTGGTGCGTGTACCCGTGCTGGAAGTACACACCACCCATCGCTGGGATGTTTCTGAGTTGCTTGAGCATCTGCGCTTTGTTCTTCCAGGAAACTCGAGTAACGGGTGTGGTCGTGTTGTCCACGTATTCCGGGATGACCGTCACACCGAATGGCGCGTTCAGTTTCTTCAGTGTGCCCATCATGGCGCTGACCGCCGTGACATCGTTGGTCGGTGACAAATCCTCTACGCGGGCGACGGCTCGGGCTTCGCAGGTTTCATTGTGACCGAGCATCGGGCCGATCATGTCGGTGAAGGCCACGTAACGGTCGGTTTCGTGCATGTACGTGAACGGGTTGTCCGCGACAAAATAGAAATTGCCGGATTGCGTGACATAAGGGATTTTCGTGCCGCTCGAGTTCACGGCATATGCCTGCACGACCGGGGCAGCAGTTGCAGGAGTTGGGCTCGAGCCCGGAGTTGGTGGGTTCGTGACTGCCGTGACCTGAATCTCGTTCATTTCCATCGGTGCGAGGTACTTGCTGTACGTGTACCCCTTGTACTCGACTTTGTTGAAGGTCGTGTTGTACTCATCCGGGGTGTAGGCCGGATGGAGCGCCAGGAATTTCAGGCCCAACTTGGTCATGGTGGTCGTATCCAAGCGCCAGAGGTTGTAGTTCATCCAGGTCACGGGGGCACCACCGGCGATGTCGGTTTGAAGTGCGGCAGGCACGGCCTCGTCGTAGTAGCTGCCGATGTAGAAAGTGCGCTTGCTTTTTTGTGCGTCGCCCGCTTTGTAATCGCTGATGGCTTTGGTCGTGATGGTCAATTCCGGGTAACGCCCGACCAGGTTGCCGATGAACGTCGCATAGGTTTTGCTCAGGTCCGTGTACGGAAACGGCGAGTTCGAGATGTTCGAGTAGAGGATCACGACCTCGTTCGTCGGTGTCAGCGGCGTGACAACGGGTGCAATCGCGGCAGTTTCAACCTCGTTTGGGGCATCGGCGTTCGAGACATTGCCGATGGGTGTCGGTGCGGTTCCGCAGGCCGCCAGTGCCGCCGTGAGCAGACTTAACGCGAGCGAATTGAGTGAGAGGGTCTTGATTTTGCGCATCGTTATTCCCTTCCTTGAACCATGAATCTGGTGAAACAGAACGAGTAAATCGGTTGAACGGAACTTCGAGCCTTACTTATAAAATTCATTCTTTAAGATCAGATGGAATTGCCAGGTGGAACTGACCGTGGACGCAAGTCAGAACCGACGGCGTGATCAACCCAAGCTCAGAGCATCGGGCCTGGGCTTTGATGAATGTCAAGACAAGGCTCGAGTGGAGGCAAGGAGGTTGGGAGCAAAAGCTCGAGCCAATCCGGTTTTTCTCCCGTCCGTGTGATTTGCCGATCCTGGCTCAAGCGTTCACGAACTCAAATCCTGAAGCTCAAGGAGATGCCAACCGTGCACGCCTCGAGCCACTTCCTGCCAATCTGCGGCTCTGCGCAGAGCACCGTAACTGCATTTCTCCTTTGACCCAAGCATTTATAATGCGCTATGGAACCCAGCCGCATTGGACCAACCACCGCCGAACGTCAACGCCTGGTCCGTATCGCCCGAGGGCTCGAGCCTGCCGATCTGGTCATTCGCAACGCCCGCGTGGTCGATGTCTTCACGCTCGGGGTGCGCGAGGCGGATGTGGCCTTGTGCGGCGCGTGGATTGCTGGAATCGGTTCGTATGACGGGCTCGAGGTTCTGGATGCCAAAGGCGGATTTTTAGCGCCCGGACTGATTGATGGACACATTCACCTCGAGAGCGCGATGCTCAGTCCGAGAAGATTTGCGGAAGTGGTCGTGCCGATGGGCACTGTCGGCGTGATCGCCGAACCGCACGAGATTGTCAATGTCATCGGCGTGCGCGGCCTGGAATGGACGCTTGAGGCAGGCCGTACTTCTGGGATGCACATCTGGGCGAGCGTGCCATCGTGCGTGCCCGCCAGCGAATTCGAATCTGGTGGCGCGACCATGAACGCGCAAGATGTCGCTCGAGCCTTGCAATTGGACGGCGTGCTTGGTCTGGCCGAAATGATGAACTACCCTGGGGTGCTGAATGCGAACCCGGATGTCTGGGCGATTCTCGAGGCATCACGAGGTGCCAATGGACACGGGCGCATTGATGGGCACGCGGCGGGATTGTCCGGCAGCGAATTTACCGCTTACGCCGCCGCAGGCATTCACTCCGACCATGAAACCGTGACCGAAAACGAAGCCCTCGAACGCATCCGTGCCGGAGTCTGGCTGATGGCCCGTGAAGGTCCCGTCTCGAGGAACCTCGCCGCGCTTGCGCCCATGCTCGAGCGCTTGAAACCACACCGCGCCATGCTCGTCACCGACGACAACGATCCGGGCAGTTTGCTCGAGGACGGACACCTGGATCGCGTGCTACGTGAGGCCGTCAAGCTCGGCATCAATCCTGCCTACGCGATTCGTCTTACTAGCCTGAGCACCGCCGAATACTGGAAGCTCGAAGGACGCGGTGCGATTGCACCCGGATACGCCGCCGATCTGGTGCTGTTTGAAGACCTTGAGCAGTTCAAGGCACATTGGACGATGATCGAAGGGCGCATTGTTGCTCGAGACGGAAGGCTGCTGAAACCTGGAACGCCCGCGTCGCTCGAGGGCTTGTCCGGCACGGTCAAACTGCCCGCCGAATGGGGCACTCACGACCTGAAAGTGACCAATCCGAAACCCCTGCCGGTGATCGGGATTTACCGCGAACAAGTTCACACCGACACGCTCGAGGCCCAAACGTTTGTGGATGCCGACCCATCTCGAGACATCGTGAAACTCGCCGCAATCGAACGCCACACGGGATCGGGCCGCACCGGAATTGCCTTCGCCAAAGGGTTTGGACTGCAACGCGGCGCGTATGGTCAAACCGTAAATCACGACGCACACAACATCATCCTGGTGGGCGTAAACGATGACGACATGGCGCTTGTGGCTCGAGAACTTGAACGCATGGGCGGTGGCGCGGTCGTGGTCGAAAATGGTGTTGTGCTTGCCCGCCTCGCGCTACCAATTGCGGGACTTGTCTCCGATGCGCCAGCCACAGAAGTTGTCCGAGACCTTCGTGCACTCGAGGCCGCAACCCGATCACTTGGTTGCGTGCTGCCACACCCGACCATGACGCTCGGATTTTTGGGATTGACCGTGATTCCCAGTTTGAAAATCACAGACCGCGGTTTGTTCGATGTGATTGGCTGGAAATTGTTGAACAGATAATCATCTACGTCACAGCCTGCATGTCCTTCGAGAACAACGTCAATTCCAAACCGGGCACAACTTCTTTTCTCTCGAGGATTTCGAAACCGAAAGACAAGTACAACTTGCAGGCCGGAACGTTCAAACTTCCAGTTTGCACAATCGCTTGCGTTGCACTCGGCTCGAGGTTCAAGACAAACTCGAGCAATTGCCTTGCAATGCCGCGCCTGAAACCGTCCGGGTGAACTGCGACGCGATGAATGTCCAAAACATGTTCCTCGAGTTTGTGCGAAATAAAACCGAGCAACCGATCATGCTCAAAAAATCCATGAAACACTTCGCCAGACGATTGCAATTCTAGAAGCGTTTCACGCAACGGTGGAATCAAACTCGAGCCAATCAAATCTGCTTCTATGCGGTACGAGACACGTTGCAACTCGAGCACACGCACGGCCTCGGGTTGCAACGCAATGTCAACGAATTCAATCACCGGTCACGAACCTCGAGCCCATCAGCTTTGATGGCCGCGATCACACTCTGGAATGAAGCATTCACTTCTTCATCCGTGAGTGTTCGATCCTGCGCACGGAATGTCAGGCGCACCGCCACCGACCTCGAGCCTTCAACAATTTGCCCACCGGCGAAGACATCGAACGGTTCGACACGCTCGAGAAATTCACCCGCAGAATTTTGTGTGATCTCGAGCAACCTCGAGTACGGAATATTTTTTGGCGCGATGATCGCCAAGTCGCGCAACGCCGCCGGTTGACGCGACGGATCGGAGAAGATCCAAGTGTGCGTCGGCAATGGCAAGCGAATCTCGGCAAGGATTGTGTTCGCGGGCAACTCGAGCACCGTTGTCACCGCAGGATGCACTGCACCAACAATGCCGATGAACGCACCGTTGTACTCGAGCGCCCCACAAATTCCGGGATGCAAACACGCCGGGCCTGAAGGCACGTGCGTTTCGATTGGCACAACCTGCAAATACGCCCCGAGCTTCGCGGCCATCGTCTCGAGCAAGCCTTTGAACGCATAGAAGCCGCCAGCCACCCCCGGCTGCCAGGTTTTCGGCGCGACATCATTCATCAACAACACGCCAAGACGTTCCTCCTCGAGATCAACGAATGGGAAGACACGCCCGACCTCGAAGAGCATCACGTCGCCAGCTTGCCGGTTCGTGCGGGCCGCGTTCAACAGGCTCGCAATCAACGCGGGCCGAAGGTGCGTGCGTTCCGCCGATTGCGCGTTACGCAACTCGAGCACCGGTTCTGGAATTCGAGCCAGTTTGCATTCGTCCGGGTTGGTGAAGGTGTACGAAACGATCTCGTGGAAACCCATGCCGACCAAAGCATTTTTGACTTCTCGAGTCCGGTCATACGGAAGGGAAGCCGAGCGCGTCGCATCATTGATGCGAACGTTCACCAGCGTATCGGGAATTGCTTCGTATCCGAGAACCCGAGCAACCTCTTCGATCACGTCTTCCTCGAGATCCATGCCGACGCGAGCCGTTGGTGGGATCACCAGCCACTTGGGAGAGTCAAACTTTTGCCGCTCAAGCATTTCTTCTTGTAATTGGACTAAAGGTTTCTCTCCGGGTTGAAGTGGTTCTGCGAACTCGATCACAGATGAGTCAGACCAGAATTCTCTTCCCTCGAGAACATCGAAACCTAAACGCCTGAGCGCCGCTTGCATGTCTTCGTACTTATAATTCGTGCCGAGGAAATCATTGCAATACGCGGGCCGGAACATCACAGGTGTCGGAGCCTTCTCTTTACCAACGACACCGTGACCGGCAATGATTTCGCCACCGCCAGTCTGCTTCACGATTTCCATGTACCGATCCACCGCCCAGACACCAAGGTTCGGATCGACACCACGCTCGAAACGGTACAAGGCATCGGTTTTCAAATCATGCTTGCGACCCGTCAATCGTAACCGCACTGCATCCCAAGTTGCCGCTTCAATCACCACGTCGGTCGTATCGCTGCGAATGCTCGAGTATTTCGCGCCGAGCATTCCGCCAATTCCAACCGGCACACTCGCGCCATTCACGCTTGTCGTGACCAGCAAATCTCGAGGATCACATTCGTACTCGAGTTCGTTCAAACCCATGACTTTTTCGCCGGGATTCGCATCACGGATCAGCAAATCCATGTTCGGTAATTCGCGCACATCATACGCGGCGGTGGGTTGCCCAAGCTCGAGCATCACGTAATTGCTGGCATCGACCAGGTTGTTGATCGCCCGCATTCCGGCGAGGGTCACGCGACGTTGCAACCACGCGGGACTCGGGCCGGTGATTACATCTTTCGCCATGCGTGCGACAAACCGGCTCGCGTCACGTTTCGCATCCAGGCCAAGCTTGACGGGGAAATTTGTATCGGCCTTCGATTGCTCGCCGCGAGAAGGTTCGATCATCTTGATCTCGAGTTTCGCAGCCAAATCCCTGGCAATACCAAGCACGCTGAGCGCATCGGCACGGTTCGGAGTGATCTCAATGTCAAGCACAAAATCGGCAGGCCACAAACTCGAGAGTGGTGTTCCAGGTTTCGCATTGTTCGCTGGCAACTCCAGAATGCCACCACCGTACTCGCCCAACTCGAGTTCCTTCGGGCTGCACGTCATGCCCCAGGATTCAACACCTTGAACGACGCGCACACCGAGCGTCACGCCTTGAATCACCGTGCAAGGCGTTGCGACCGCCACACCGATCCCAACTCGAGCATTGCTCGCACCGGTCACAATCGATTTCGGTTCGCCATCACCGACATCGACTTTCAACGCCAGCAAATGCGTTTCAGGAATCGGATCACACTCGAGCACCGCGCCAAAAATTACGCCATCGACCGGAGCTTTCACTTCGACAATCTCTTCGATGCCCGTGCCAAGCATCGCCATGATCGGCTCGAGATTTCGCAGATCGTTGTTCAATTTCGCTGGCAATTCTGGGAGCAATTCAACCAACCACGAATACGGAATGTTCATGCTTTCACCTCGAGATTCAACGAGAACCGAACCGTATTTTCCTGTTCGGTCCAACCGCGTGAAGAGTAAAAACCACGCCGGTACGATTCGACATCCTTAAAATTCACCAGCGTCAAACGCCTGCAATTTCGAGCCACAGCTTCGGATTCCATTTTTCGCAACAATGCCGTTCCGACACCTTTTCCACTCGTATCGGAATGAACAAACAACTCGCTGATGTACGCCTCTTTACGGTTGAACAAAAGCTGCTGCCAGTACACGACACCGTACCCAACCACTCGACTCTCGAGTTCCGCGACCAACACCAAGCGTTCTGCGTTGTTCCACTCGAGACTGTCAAGCACGGTTTGCTCGAGTTTTTCTGCGCCCAGTTCTTTCCAATGCGGATGATCGTCAATGTTGCACAACAACTCTGCGATGACTCGAGCGTCACTGATTTGTGCGACACGGATGTTCATGGATTGACCTCGCGGGGGGAGCGCCCCCCAGCCACCCCACCAACTGTATCGACCAAAGAACCCCTCACTCGAGCGCCCCCCGAAATTGCCGCAGAACCCGCAAATCATTCTGAAAGAAGTACCGAATATCTGGAATCCGATATTTGATCATCGCCAGCCGTTCAATCCCCAGCCCGAACGCAAATCCTCGGGCACCCGCATAAAC
>JANOWZ010000345.1:0-4007 GCA_031418155.1 Deinococcales bacterium | reverse complement strand
CAGTACAACTTTTTAATCCTTGCGTCATGTTCAAAGTCGCACAGGATTTTGAAACACCTCCTTTACCCAAGGGATGCTGTCTTGAACACGCTCAAGTTCATTCGACCGGAAACCACCTGCACCAAAAGTAAAGAAGAACCGTTTTTACAGTCATACATCCGATCATCCACGTGAGCAACAGTGGTTCGAATCGAGTCGCCGTAAACTGGGTGAAACTCTCGCCAGAAAATCGTCACAAACGTTCCAGGCGGCTCAAAGTGTCCACTTTGAGCCGCCCGAAAAAACGGTTTATCTCCAGAGTGTCCGGCCTACTCGTGCAATCGCTATTCGGCGTTCTTGTCCTCGAACGGATTCTCTTCTGGCAGATACCCCTCCGGCGTTAAACGATCCACAACCGTCGGCAGCGTCGTCGCAATCTGACTGCTGACCTCATCCTGGGTCATTCCCGTGGACTTGGCCAGACTCTCAATTTTCTCTTGACCGAACGCATTTCGCATTTGATCGGCGGTGACAGATTCGTTTTGCCCTGGCCCCATCCAACTCCCGACTGCACCGGCAAGTCCCTTGTCGCGCAAGGTGCCGAGCATCCCTTCCATGCCACCGTGTTCGTTCACCAGTTTACCGATCAGGGCCATCACCCCGACCCCTGCCACTCCCCGAAGAACTCCGTTTAATAATCCCATGATGCTCCTTTAAATCTTCATCGAGTTTGGACCTGTGTTGTGATTTTCAAGTATCTGCAATTCTGCCAGTAGATCCCCGGTTCCTCGGCGGCTGACTCACCGGGTTCAGGGCGATCGGTCTCGTCATTCGCTGCCGGTCCAATTATTGCGGGTGACCGGCACATCCCGGTTCAGCTCAACCGCGATCCGTTCGGCAACACTCGTCACCTTCCGCTCCAGGGAAGTTTCGATGTGCATCTCGGTGTGCGTCTCGGTGTGTATTTCGACGAGCACAGATTCTCCCGGGGCCAGACGTATGGGTGTCCATAGACTTCCAAAACCGTTTGTTCGGTCGGGCCGATCGGTCAGGGTCACCCGTTCCGTCCGTGCCGGACACCCGGCCAGGCATGATCGGCTGGCCCTGCTGGGCCTGCTTTTGCGCGGTCCCGGCGACTTGCTCGAGCTTTTCTTTGGCCTTCGGTAATTCGCGTTTGCCCTGCTCGTACCAGCCACGCACAATCTCGGCGGCGGTTTCGCGTCCACCAGGGCCGGATGCCAGGCCGATTGCGAGCGCCAAAGCCCCCGTGATCGCAATGAACGGCGTGTTCACCAAATTCGTTGCCACACCGAGCTGGTTTACGGCGACCACAATGCCGAACGCCCAAACGGCGATGCTGGCAATGTGACCGAGCAAGTCTGGGTTGCCGAAGCCTGCGCTGGCCGTGGCACCGCGCACGAGACCCTTGGGGGCTCCGGCGGCCAGACCCGAAAAGACCAGCACCACGAGAGCCACGATAAGATTTGGTAGCCACAACAGCAACTGGCGCAGCACGTCGGACACGGCGGGCAACCCGAGCGCATCGAATGCCACAACGAGCGTGATCAGCCGCACCGCCCACTTGACAACGCCCGCAATCGGGCCCGCCGGGTCGGTGGAGACTCCAGCGTTTTTGACGAACACAGCAAAACCTGAGCGTGTCGCCAACTCGCTAAACTTGCCGCTTCGCAACAACGCCGCCGCCGCACCCGCGACCAGACCCGCAACCAGCCAGCCTACCAGCAGAATGACAGCGAAACCAAGGATTCTTGGGACGCTCGAGAACAGCCCCGACAATGCACCCGCGAGGGAGAACATCAGTGCCTGACCCCAGCCCGTTACCGTATTATTTGCCATTTCCACGTTTTGCTCCTTTTGGGCTGATGGGAACGCCATCGCCCGCCAAAACTTTAGGAGTGCAAACTGTGTCCAAGCTGTGTCCAAGCTGTGATGGCTACATCATAGAAATGCCTCCGGGAAACCCATTCCCTTTTGGGGTGGGATGAATGGGGCCGTGCTGTAGACACGTATACGTTGCAGAGCAAAGCAGTGTCCCAAGTTGGTCTGGTCTTGGCTAATTTCAAAGTCGTGATTATGCTTTACACGTGATATAGTTTCTGTGCGAAGGTCCGTTACCGGTTTAGGTTTTACCCAACGCTCGAGCAAGGGGTTAGGGTAGCGAAGCTCAATATTTCGGCAAAGTAAGCAATTCAACCCGTTCAGCACAAGAATTTCTCTCACATCATCCGTCATTTCTCGAGCGACAACCGCGCCGTCATGTCCAACGCGAACGTCCCATACGGATTGATGTGCTGCCACTTCTTGCTCACAAGACGGCACCTGGTGGGCCGTTCGCGCTTTAACGGCATCAACGCCCGCAAATCCAGCAGCGTCAACCGATCCTGCCACTCCGGTTCGTTCAACACGCGCTGCATCATCAAGGTGTTCACGAACACCAGACAAATCTGCAACAGGTGCAGGCACAACATCGACACTTCGGCATCCTCGAGCCGATTCGTGGCAAACTCGCCACCTTTGCCGTAAAGAATAAAATCGTTCGCACCATTCCACGTTTCGATCACGTTCAACCCCTCGTGAATTTACCGGCGTAAACTCTCGAGCCGTAAGTAATCGCACAGGAAGGCCGTCTTTAACGCCTTGCCGAGTTCGGCAAGCGCCTTGTACGTTGGGTGCTGCACGTTCGCTCGCGTGAAACGCCGCAGGATCGTTTCCGCATCCGCCGTACCTAAACGAAGTGCGGTGGCAAACTTGACCATCTCGTCGTACTGCTGCTCGATCAGCTCCCAGTTGATCGGTCGTGTCATCACCGCCTGTACGTTCGGGTACTTGTCCGTTTCACCTTTGTTCACCCGGTAGAGCCGTTGACGTTAGCACCTGGACGGTGACCTACCATCAAGCCCTCGCCAGCAAAGTCGGCCTTAACCCCACCGACCTCAAATGCGCCGGACTGCTGCTCGAGACTGGACCCATCACCGCAGGCGAACTCGGCGAAGCGGTCGGCCTGACCACTGGCGCAATCACGGGCGTGATTGACCGGCTCGAGAAATTTGGGCTGGTGGAACGGGTCAAAGACCCAACGGATCGCCGTAAGGTAGTGGTGCAAGTCATCTCGGATCAGGTACGAATGGGAGAAATAGCGGCAGATCCAAACCAACTTCAAGAGATGGCGGCAGCCTTCGTTGCGTTGGGTGAGGCCAGTTCCAAACTGCTGGCCTCGCGCTACAACAACAAAGAACTTGCCCTGATTCTCGACTTCGTGGAGACCGCCACGCAACTGATGCGCGACCAAACCGCGCAATTGCGGCAATAAACCGGGGTTTCAAGATGCCAAGCCGTGAACGGGTCGAAGACTTCATTGCCCTGGTCGAACAAAACTCATTTCTTGTAGACTGCACAAGCGTGTCCAGCACGACAAACCCGTTGCAAGAACATGCACCGGGACAAGTAGTCTTGAAGTGAGCTTCAGATTCCGCTGAAAATCAGCGTCTCATGAACCAGAAGCCCAACACCTATTCAACGACACTCAAGCCACATTCTTGCTCACAAGACAGCATCTAATGGAAAGTGGCAGAAATGCCTGAGCATTTCTCGAGCAGAACGAGTGACCAAAAGTGACGTGTCGGACGAGTTTGGAACCGATTGGAGCGATCCTGCCCGAAGGTGCATGATTAGGATCAAGAAGCAAAGCGGAAATAGGTGGAGAACTTAGACCGCACGGCACTGGTGATCGTCGAGTTACCAACAGAAGCGACTCCAAAACGCAAAAGCATTGAGCGCAGTACACTCAATGCCCGGATCGCGGTTTCGACAAAATCAACCCTCAGCGACAGCGTTTACACATCCAAGGCCGCCAACCCCTCCGCCACCTCTCGAGCCCATGAGGAATACACACCCTCGAGAAACACGTTCGAGCTTTCACCCTTTAAGCGGGCCTCTTTCGCGTCGTACTGCCAAACCGCCCTCGAGTCCAGTCGGTACGCGCCCTGCAATGCCTGAACGCTTTCGGG
>JANOWZ010000344.1:0-3096 GCA_031418155.1 Deinococcales bacterium | reverse complement strand
CAAGGGCAACAAGATTCCCTCGAACACCCGCTTTACGGCCATGCCGGTCGGTAATTCCAACGATTTGATTCCTGGCGATGCGATCACGATGGTCGGCTATCCCGGCATTTCCGGTTCGACCATCACCTTCACGCAGGGCCTGATGAGCGGCTGGCTCGGCGAGGATTTCGAGTCTGGCGGCAAGAACTGGATCAAAACCGATGGCAAGATCTCGCATGGCAATTCGGGCGGTGCGGCCTTTAACGAACGTGGCGAACTGATCGGCGTGCCGACCGCCGGACGCACCCAAGTCAGCGGTAACGAACGCGAAGAGCAGGCATACGTGCGTCCAATCGGTCTGGCCTGGTCCACCCTTGGTCCGAACGTGCCAGATATTGTCCGTGCGCCAAACGGTGGTGGCGGTGGCTCGAGCGACACGGGTGGCAACACGGGCGGCGGGGGAAATACCAGCGGGAATTCCGGGGGAAACACTGGAGGGAACAGTGGCGGCAACCAAACCATCAACCTGACCTGGCCACCCAAGGTTACGCCCGGACAAATCTGGACCGTGCAAATCGATGGCCTGCCCGCCTGGAAAGCCACCTTTGAAAAACTCGATCAGGATGGCGACCCGACCGGTTCTGCCACGCAGGGCAGCAAGCAATTCGTGATTTTCTCGCTGTCCTTGAACAGCGGCGGTTATCGCTTCCAGATGGCAGACAACACCGGATCGTACTTTTGTGATTTCCCAAGTTCCTTGAGCATCAACGGTCAACGATTGGTGCAGGGCAAGGCGTTCCGCAGCGCCAAAGGCAGCAATGAATTGCAGGACTTGAACAAATCCTGCATCGCCACGCTCGCAGCGGACGGATCGAACGTGTCCGCTGGCACGAGCGGCGGTACGGCAGCAGCCTCGACGCTCACATGGCCGCCCAAGGTGGCACCAGGTCAGGTCTGGGTGGTCAAAATTGATGGTTTGACCCAGTGGACATTGACTTTCGACAAGCTCGATCAGGACGGCGATCCAACCGGATCAGCCGTGCAAGGCAGCAAGCAATTTGCCACATTTGCTTTCAAACTCGAGGATGGCTGGTTCAGTTTTCAGATCGCTGACAATACGGGTTCATTCTTCTGCGATTTCGAGAACGCCTCGAGCATCAACGGATTGCGCCTGGTCAATGGTGCGGCGTTCCGCAAAGACAAAGGTGCTCAGAAGGCCACAGATTTGAAGAAATCCTGTACGGCCACGCTGGTCAGTGGCAATGCCATGAGTCTGCCTGGATCGGGTCATCTCGAGACAAGATTCAATTCCTTTCAGACTTTGGATCAAATCATCGCCGCTGCACGCCTGTAAGTGTTTTGAATTCGTTCGATCCTCGGGTGTCTTCGGATGCTCGAGGATTTTGATTTGGGCTGAGTGGTAAAAAAAGGGGAGGCTTGACAAGATGAGAGACATAGGATCACAATGTCACCACCTCGAGAAGCATGGGCCTCATGAACCCAGAATGGGAGCACACATGGACGCGAACCTCTTAAAAGGCAACCTCGACCTGATCCTCCTCGCCACACTCGAAGCTGAAGCCAAATACGGCCTCGAGATCACCAAAGAAGTCCAAGATCGCACCGACGGTTACTTCCAATTCAAAGAAGGAACCCTGTATCCGGCCCTGCACCGGCTCGAGAAACAAGGCTTCATTCGCGGCGAATTTCAATACCTGCCACGCGGCGGCAGCCCGGTCAAATTTTACAAACTCACCGACACGGGGCAAAAAGAATTGACCGCCAGACGCAAAACATTCAACGCCTTCACCAAAGCCGTGCAGAACATTTTGGGAGGTGAAGCATGAATCTCGAGCCGTACTTGAAGCAAGCGACACGAGGTATCTGGGGCAAACGCAAACAAGACGCGATTCTCGAACTGCGCGGCAATATTGAAGCAAGAATCTGGGCGCTCGAGCATCAAGGAAACACACAAACCGAAGCACTCGAGATTGCGCTGCAAGAACTCGGTGATGCTCGAGTTGTCAATGCTGGATTTGTACAAGTGGAATCTGCGCCATCGGTTTTGCGTGCGGTGGTTCTTGCGACAATGACGATTTGGACCACCTTCCCGTTTGCACCAATCGAAGCGCGAGTGCAGGCCAAACCAAGTTTTAACCCGGTAAGCAATCTGTTGGGTTTTCAAATTTCCACCAGGTCACTCGAGCAGGCGTTGTTGGTTGTACCAGAAGTGCAGTCGAGACGTTTTTCGGTGGCCCGAGCATTGGGTCAGTCGGAAAGTTCTATGGATCTCGAGCAGCTATTGCGAAGGATTTGCAGCGATGCCACGGTCACACTCGAACAAAATCGGGATGTTATTACGTTCACGATCAACAGCCGTCCGCGTTGGGCATTAACGCTCGAGGTCAGTCAAACAGTGGCTCGGGCTTGGCATGAACAGCATCGGACCGACACAAATTCTTGCCCGTAAATTCTTGCCCATAAATCTTGGAGGACAACATGCGATGGATTCTTTTGATGCTGCTCGCTCTGAGTAGTGTGGCATTCGCTCAACCCAAAAGCACGAAGTTGTGTTTCGTGCAATCACAACCGATTCTCGAGGCGCACTCAGAAGGTGCGAAAATCGTGGCTTTGAAAGCCGATGCCGAAAAGGAACTCAAACCTATCCTCGAGCAAGCTCGGGCGTTACAAGCCAAAGCGGGCAGCATATCGGCAGCCGAACGCCAGCAATTGGACACGCTCTCCAAAACGATTCAAGCCACGCAACGCAAATGGCAGGACAAAATCGATAAGGTGCTCAAACCGATTGAGGCCGACATCGACAAAGCGATTGCGAGCACCGCGAAAGCATTGGGTTGCAACGTGGTCCTGGATCGCTTGGTCGCCAGGAATTCGGCGTTGGTGGTGTATGCCGATGATGATTTGGACATCACCAAAGATGTGATCAAAACCTTGAGTACAAAATAACCCTGATCTCGAGCATGTCATATGCTTGATTCATGCGTGAATTGTTGCTGCAACGCCTCAACGAGATTGGGCATTCACTCGAGCAATCTGGCAAAGCCTTGGCGTTGATCGGACTGGGTTCGGTTGGTCTCGAGCTTGAGCGGTTGGACG
>JANOWZ010000343.1:0-1858 GCA_031418155.1 Deinococcales bacterium | reverse complement strand
GGCGAACACCTACGAGATGCAGGATATTTTGGACGTGACCGCCGCGCATTACTCGATTCAATCGGAAGCGTTGAAAACCACGGGTCGGGCCAAAGAGGTTGTGATTCCGCGTCAGGTCGCCATGTATTTGATGCGTGAGTTGACCAGTCACAGTCTGCCCGAAATCGGCACGTTTTTTGGTCGGGATCACACGACGATCCTGTACGCGATTCAGAAGATTGCCGAAACGCTCGAGCGTGACAAGGAATTGGACAAAGTGGTGCGTGAGATTCGCACCCGATTGGCGTAAAGAGGAGAAAAACCTGGCTTGAGGTTGAAGTGACTCCCGAGTGAGCCGCGCAATCGAGATGGTTCGTCTGCGCGATTCACACGCCAAAAGATCAAATAATGTAAAGTGTTAAAAATGGAGATTGTTCACGTTTGCTTGAGAAAGTCTCTAATCTGATGGGTGTAGTCAAACCTCGAAAGGAAAAGTGTCATGCCACAACCAACCATCACCGTGTTTGTCCCAACGTACAACCGTGGAAAACTGTTGGAACGTGTTTACGAAAGTCTGAAAGTTCAAACCTACCGTAACTTTGAATGGGTGATCGTTGATGACGGCTCAACGGATGACACGACCTCCATTGTCGAAACTTGGATGGCCGAAAATCCATTCCCAATCCAATACCACCGCAAAGAAAATGGTGGCAAGCACACCGCAATCAATCCCGGAGTGCAACTTGCCCGAGGGGAATTCATGGTCATCCTGGATTCGGATGATTGGTTGACACCCACGGCAATCGAGCGACTGTTAGAACTTTGGCACGAGGTTCCCGAAGCCAAACGCCAACATTTTTCGGGCGTGGTTGGGCTGTGCAGCTATCCAGATCACACCATTATCGGTGATCGCTTTCCACAAGATCCATTGGATTCTGATGCTGTTGAACTCACCTACAACCTCAACATCCAGGGCGACAAGATCAGTCTGACCCGAACAGACGTGATGCGGGCCTACCCGTTTCCTTACGAAAACCTGCGCGGCCTGATCAACGAGGCGATGGTCTGGAACCGGATGGCCCAAAGCTATCAGCAACGATGCGTCAACGAAGTATTTGCCATCAAAGAATACCTTGAGGGTGGACTGACCAACCGTTCGCTCGAGTTGCAAATCCAGGCGGCCCCAGCGACCGCGTTGTACTACCTTGAATTGACGCAAGTCAAGCAACGCATTCCGTGGAAAGCCCACCTGAAAGGCTTTGCGCAGTACGTGCGCTTTTCATTGCATGAACGAAAATCGATCCCACAAATCCTGAGTGCGTCCGGTTCTGTGCTCAAGTGTCTAGCATTGATGCCGGTGGGTATCATGGCGTTCATGCGTGACAAACGTCAATTTGGCATCCGACCGATCTGAGAACAAAGCTGGGTAGTCGAGGTTGCCCAACCTCGAGCCAGACTTTCGTTTAGCTGGCCTAAATCTCGAGTGGAATAATGATAGCAGTCTGAATTTTTCATGATTCAGGCTGTGGTCAATGTTCCCCGGAGGCCAGCGCATGAACGCCCGTCAAATCGCAATCCTTGTCCTGGTTACCGTGATCACAGCCTGCAATACCAGCGAACCGACGAAACCCCCAGCACCAGGACCAACACCACTCGAGATTCCGCAGGAACCGCCGTTGGACACGACCGGACTCGAGGTGGAGTCGGTCGCGCCAAACAACATCATTCCGACCGGTTTGGCAGACTCGCGCACGAAAGGGCAATGGTCGGTCAAAGTGCCCTGGCCGACACTGGCGATCCACGCGGCACTGATGCCCGACAAAACCGTGATGACCTGGGGTTGGCGCAGGCAATGGAACCGCAGCAGCGGCGACGATCC
>JANOWZ010000342.1:0-3183 GCA_031418155.1 Deinococcales bacterium | reverse complement strand
CAACGGCTTTTTGTTCAAGGTGCGCGTGACCGGAACCTCGAGCGATCTGCTGGATGCCGCCGCGTATCAGGTCGTCGCAGAAAGCGAGGCGTAATGAAATACACACCGCACACTCCCGAAGACATCGCCAAGGCGCTCGCCGTGATTGGTGCGAAATCCGTGGACGAGTTGTTCACCGATCTGCCCGAAGGCATCCGCAATCCGAAGATCAACATTCCCGCCGGTCTGGACGAGGCGGGCGTGCTCGAGCACATGAAAGGTTTGGCCCGCAAGAATTCCACGGACGGCCCGAGCTTTCTGGGTGGCGGCATGGCCCGTCATTTTCAACCCAGCGTGGTCGATGCGCTAACCTTTCAATCCGAATTCGTGACCGCATACACGCCGTACCAGGCCGAAGTCTCGCAGGGTGAATTGCAGGCGATGTTCGAGTACCAAAGCATGATTTGTGAACTGACCGGGTTGGATGTCAGCAACTCGAGCCTCTACGACGGCGCGACCGGTGTGGCCGAGGCCGCACTGCTGGCGATGCGGCAGACGAATCGCAGCACGGTGCTGGTCTCGCGTGGCGTGCATCCAGAATCGCGTGAAACGCTCGAGACGTTCCTGGGTTGCGTCGGGGCGCAGATGGTCACGCTGGAACTCGAAGGGACGCGCTCGACGGTCGTGTCGGTCGAGCCGGATGTGGCCGCCGTGATCGTGCAGAATCCAAACTTTCTCGGCTCGCTCGAGGACATGCAGGCACTCGCGCAGGCGGCTCACGAGGCGGGCGCGTTGTTCATCGCGGTCGTCGATCCGCTGTCGCTCGCCGTGATCAAATCTCCCGGCGAGTACGGCGCGGATATTGCGGTCGGTGATGGTCAAACGATTGGCAACGCCCCAAATTTCGGCGGCCCAAGTTACGGCTTCATCGCCGTGACCGAAGCGTTGATGCGTCAACTTCCAGGCCGTCTTGTCGGCGCAACCCGAGACGTGGACGGCAAGCGCGGTTTCGTGCTGACGCTTCAGGCTCGAGAGCAGCACATTCGTCGGGCGAAAGCCAAATCGAACATCTGCTCGAATCACGCATTGATGGCGTTGCAATCCGCGATTTACCTCGCCAGCCTCGGACCGTGCGGTTTGAAAGAAGTTGCCGTCGCGGGCGTGGTCATGGCGAACGAACTCGAGAAAATGTTCCGCGATCTCAAACTCGAGATTGTGACCACCGGAAAGTTCTTCAACGAATTCTGCGTGCGTCTTCCAAAACCTCCCGAACAAGTTCGCGCCGAACTTGCCGCCAAAGGGATTCACGCCTGCGTTCCCGTTCCAGCCGAATACGGACTGGGCCACGCCGGATTGTTTTGCGCCACCGAAATCACCACGCACGCGCACATCTCGAGCCTGAAGGCTGCACTACAGGAGGTCATCGGCTAGACACGATCAGTCCGTCGGAGAGGTCCGATTCATTCATGCAAGTTGTTCATACCGGGGAGAAGGCAAGGGATTCATGTTCACATCCATCTGGCGCGTACAAGGCATACAAATCGCAATGGGCATTCTCGGGCTGGCACTGCTGATGCACTTCTCAAACGCGCTCGGGTTGGTTCCGCAACACAAAGCGTACTTGGTGGTGCTCGCCACGGCATTGTTTGGCGGGCTGTTGTTCTTGCTGGCGTTCATGCGTGACCATCAAGTGATCAACCACGCCAACCAATTCGCTTGGACGGAACGTGAATGGCAAAGCTGGGCGAACGTCGAAGAAAAAGGCTTGCCAATCGCACCGATCACCACCGCCACGATCTACCAACCCGATCCTCGAGCCCAAGCCTTGGGCGTTGAAGACAAGGAACTCTGGTACTGGACCGGCGGCGAACACGAACATGACGACACTGACCTCGAGCGTTGAATCACCTCGAGCGAAGTACGCCAGTCTTAAAGGAGTCTGATGACCGCAACACTTGAAGCCACCCAGAAGAAATCCTCGAGCGATCATCCATTGATTTTCGAGCGTTCCAAATCCGGTCGTCGTGGCGTGATCCCACCGCAAGCAAAACTGGCCGAAAATGCGAACCTCGAGATGTTGCTTGGCGCAGAAAATTTGCGGGCTATCCCACCAAAATTGCCCGAGGTTTCCGAACTCGATTTGGTCCGGCATTACACCAGTCTCGCGCACCGGCAGATGAGTGTCGATGCGAATTTCTACCCGCTCGGATCGTGCACCATGAAATACAACCCGAAGGTCAACGAAACCGCCGCCGCATGGTTCACGGATTTGCACCCGTACCAAGATCCGAGCACCGCGCAGGGTGCGCTCGAGTTGCTGCACAACCTCGCCAGCGATCTTGGTCAGATCACCGGCATGGATGCGGTCACACTGCAACCCAGCGCGGGCGCTCACGGCGAATTCACCGGCATCCTGATGATCCGCAAATACTTTCAATCCAAAGGCGAACTCGAGCAGCGTCGCGTCGTGATCGTGCCGGATGCCGCGCACGGCACGAACCCGGCAACCGCAGCGATGGCTGGATTCGATGTCGTCGAGATTCCCGGCAACGAACGTGGCGAAGTCGATTTCGATGCGCTTCAAGCGGCACTCGGGCCACACGTCGCAGCGATCATGCTGACCAACCCGAACACGCTGGGGATTTTTGAAACGCGCATCCTCGAGATTGCGCAGGCCGCCCACGCGCATGGCGTGCAGTTGTACTACGACGGAGCGAACACGAACGCGATTGTCGGACGCGCACGACCCGGCGACATGGGCTTCGATGTCATCCACCTGAATCTGCACAAGACCTTCACCGTGCCTCACGGCGGCGGCGGACCCGGAACCGGCCCAGTTGGGGTTAAAGCGCACCTCGAACCGTTCCTGCCCGCACCAGTGATCGTCAAAACCGGCGAGAAATTCGCACTCGAGTTTGACCGACCACAAACGATTGGTCGCGTTCGCTCGCATCACGGAAACTTCGGCAATCTGGTTCGGGCGTACACGTACATTCGCAGCCTCGGGCCGGAAGGACTTCACGATGTCTCGAGCATGGCGGTCTTGAACGCAAATTACTTGCGGGTCAAAGTGCGCGATCAAGGCTTCCCGATTGCCTACGACCGTGTGAACATGCACGAGTTCGTGGCGCAACCACCGAAGGGACTGCGCACGCTCGATTTCGCCAAGGCGCTTTTGGATTACGGCGTTCACCCGATGACCGT
>JANOWZ010000341.1:0-6604 GCA_031418155.1 Deinococcales bacterium | reverse complement strand
GGTCATGGTGGGGTCACGGCGCGGTTGCTGGTTGGCGGGATGATTCGTGTTGGTGATCGCGTTCAACTCAAAGGAATTCATCCGTTGACCAACACAGAAGAATCACCCCCTTGATGCTGTTCGAGTGTGGCGAGAAGAGGCAAACAGTCAGCATTCGCCTCGAGCCATCACCCAGAAAACGCTTCCTCGAGCGAAATCATTTTGCCCATTTGATTTCCTGGCGGTGTTCACGCAGGACATCTTGCAGCGTCTGGCTTCTCGAGAGCAGCAGCCGCTCGAGGTCCGCGTCAGATTGTCTGATCGTTGCCTTCGTCAATCTGGCTCGAGTGGCACGTAGGCAGTTTCGTATTTGAAATACCCTGGCCCGACCAACTCGAGCCCTGCCGGTGTGCGCCATTGTGGATCGCACGGCATGCCGATCACGGCGACGCGGTAGCCGTAGCGCAATGCTTCGGTGGTGATCGGTTCACCAGTGTCCAAGTCAAGCATGGCGATCAAGTCAGGTGTCATGGCAACCGCTTGACCATCGCGTTCGGCGAGCAGGAATTCGTTTTGAAAGAAGACCTTCATCGTCTGGCCATCGTGCGCATCCAACCCGAAGAGCGTGGCTTCCCCTCGAGCGAAACCGCCTTCAGTGCGACGCAAGACATCGCCAACTTTGCCATGAAACAACCTCTTGCCATTTGTGATCTCGAGTACGGCCTGCACCGGATCGCGCCGTGCGGCTCGAGCATCAAAGATCGCCTGACCAATGCGTTCGATCAGTGAGAGCGTGCCGTGAATGCAGGCGCGTTTGACTTGCGCTCCGGTCATCGGATAAAGGACCACGGTGGCCTGTCCGCCCATGTCCACCACGATGGATCGCGCAAAGCGTTCGGTCCATTTGTTGTCAATGGTTTGAACAACCAGGCTGTTTCCTTTTTCGTCCGCCATGACCATCGGGCTGGCTTGAATACCATGCAGGGTCGGCAGCACCATCTGCAATTCTGGGAAGGCGCGACCCATGCCGTCGCAATCGACCAATGGCAAACCCAAGCTCGAGGCGACGCTGAATGGAATCGTCGAATTGAGGCCGCCCGCTTCGATGCACATCACGGCTTTGGCTGGTTTGCCCAGGTACGCTTCGATGGCTTTGAAGGCCAGCATCGGCTCGTCACCCTTGGGCAGTTTCTCAACAATCACGGTTGGCGCACCCATCATGGCGACAGGCACAACCAAATCATCGTCCTCGAGTTCGCCCACCTCGATCAGTTTGACGGCCCCATGACGGGTGAGGGTGCTTTGCGCCCAGACCTTGCCGATGTACGGATCGCCACCGCCGCCCGTACCGAGCACCGCCGCACCGAGCGCGATGGCTTCCATGTCTTTGGCTTCAATCCAGCGCATGACCGGCCTCCTTGATGCTGAGGTCGCCGACGACCTTGACACGAATGCGGGTGGCTTGACCCGGCAGGTACGAGAGCGGCACGTCCTCGACCTCGACGACCTCGAGTGTACCCGCATCGGCCCCGGCTGCAATGGCTCGAGCACGGGCCTCATCGGTGGCCTCGCCAATCGCATTCTCGCGGGAGATGTTCTCGAGCAGATAGACCTTCTCGAGTTCGCCATTGACTTGTGCTATTGCTGCACCGACCGCGTTGGCTGCGGCGAAATGATTTGGGCGCACGGTCTCGAGATCGCCGACATTGCCACGCACAAGGATCACACCACCACCGACGAGGATTACCGGCACGGGTGCGGCGGTCAAGCGCACACGGTCCACCGCAGCGCGAACCCGTTGTTGAATTTTTTCGACAGTGGCCTCGATCAAGGTTGGTTCGAGATCGGAAATCCGGTCCCGGTTGCCAATCTGCGCTAGGCCAGCGGCAACGGCAATATCGGTGGCAGTCAGGGTGGAACCGCCAAAAACTCGAGCCTCACTGCTCAGTTTGAAGCCGACGCTCTGTGGTCCAACCTCGCCATTACGAACCAGCGAACCACCGCCGAGTCCGATGCTGTAAACATCCGGCATCCTGAAATTTGTGCGCACACCACCGACCTCAACGGCCACACCCGCCTGACGTGGGAAGCCCTGCACGAGCGCCCCGACATCGGTGGTCGTGCCGCCAATGTCCACCACCACGGCCTCTTTGAGGTTGGAGAGAAACGCCGCGCCACGCATCGAGTTGGTCGGGCCACTCGCCACGGTCAGGATCGGAAAGGTTTCGGCTCGAGCGGCCTCCATCAGCGTGCCATCGTTTTGCGTCAAGAAAAATGGCGCTTTGATCTTCGCGCCCTCGAGCGCACTGGCAAACGCCTGCGCGATTTTCTTGCCGAGACTTCGCAGTGCCGCATTCAGGATCGTGGCGTTTTCCCGCTCGAGAAATCCGACCCGGCCAATCGTGTGTGAGAGCGTGATGCCCGCGTCCGGCACAATGCCGGCAATAATTTCGCCAGCTTGAATCTCGAGGTCATAATTGATCGGCGAGAACACGGAGGTGATCGCCACGCTCTTCAACCCTCGAGCCTTGATTTCTTCTGCAATGCCCGCGATCTCTTCGGAATTGAACGCCGAGATCGGACGACCATCGAATTCGTTGCCGCCAGCCGCGAAAAACACGTGATCGCCAATGCAGGCTTTCAAATCCTCGGGCCATGCGGTCATCGGTGGGATCGCCAAAGTTGCTGGCGCACCGAGCCGCAAAACCGCGACCTCGCTCAATTCACGCCGTTGCACAATCGCGTTGGTGAAATGCGTCGTGCCGATCATCACGGCATCGACCCGAGGTTCACGGTTGGCAAACAAACTGCGCAACGCCTCGAGCACACCCGAAGTCACGTCCTCGGTTGTGGGCGTTTTGACCGTGTGAATCACGTCAAAACCATCCAGCAGTGCGGCATCGGTGTTGGTGCCGCCCACGTCAATCCCGACTCGAATCATGATGCTCCTTTCGATGCTGCTCGAGAGGTTCAAAGAATCATTTGGGGCGATGAAAAAATGACACAACGCGTTCAGAACACCTGAGGTCGGGCAAACATCGGGATGAAATCGGGAATGGCCCAGGTCTTGACTTATCAAATTTTCTTCACTAAAGTTAACAAAATTAAAGGTGAATGGCAACACCTTCCGCAATCCGTGACCTGTACTTGAGGTGCAAATGGATGTCGGCAAGATGATTCGTACCCGTCGCAGACAACTCGACCTGACCTTGGCCCAACTCGCCGAGCGTTCGCATCTGTCCTCTGCATTCCTGTCGCAAGTTGAACGCGGATTGGCTGGGCTGTCCGTGACCTCGCTCAAACAAATCGCGCAGGGGCTCGAGGTCAGCATGAATTACTTTCTGGCCATCGAAGAGCCCGATGAACCCGTGCGTTCGATTCACAACCCGCATTTTTTTTCGATCAACGGCTCGAAGTTGAGGTACTCCCGGCTCGGCTCCACCACCAAAGACCGCAAACTCGAGCCCCTCTATGTCGTGATCCCACCAGGTTACGCCTCGGAGTCGTTCGACCATTCCGGCGAAGAATTCGTGTTTGTGCTCAAAGGAAAAATCACCGTGCAAGTTGGCACAACCATTCATCTCCTCGAGTCTGGGGATTCGGTGCATTACAAATCCAGCATCCGTCACATGTGGCGCAACGACAGCAAAGACGAAGTGCAGGCCATCACGATCAACACGCCACCCCTGTTCTGAGCCTTACTGTTTTGAGGAGGTCCGTATGAAAAAAACGGTACAGCCATGAAACTCCTCCGACTCGAGTACGCCACGCATCCCGAGCAAGTCTTGTCATTGCTTGATTTGCCAGCCGAGCAAAACGCCGTCCTGAAAATGGGCACGGCCCGGATACAAAAAGGCGACTGGGTGCCGCTCGAAGGACACTCGAGCCACGAACAACACGAGGTCTCCGTGATCCTCAAAGGCAAGCTCGAGATCGAAAGCGGTGGACAACCCGGCACGATCCAAACCGGCGACATCGCATTGATTCCCGCAGGCGAAGCGCACCGCGCTCAAGCACTCGAGGACACCGAACTGATTTGGTTCTGGTTCGGCAGCGCAGGACCGTAATGCATCATATCCTCGAGACGGTGCGCTCAAGAGCGCACCCTACAGGTGAAGGTGATTTGGCAACACTGCATCGAGCGCCAACGGCGCGTAAGAGGAGGAAAGGTATGAAAAAACTTTGGGTGGTCTTGGGTTTATCCGCTGTCGTCGCTGTGGGCATTGCCTTTGCCCAACAGCCACGGGTGTTGCGCCTCGACAACGCCGCACCTGCCGAACTCGATCCGCACATTGGCAATGATTATTCTGCGTCGGTGTTGGCGTTTAACGCCTACGATACGCTGGTGATGCCGGACCCGAACGATGGGGTCAAACCGCACCTCGCCACAAAATGGACCGTCTCGAACAAAGGCACGCGCTTCACCTTCACACTGCGACCAAACGTAAAATTCCATGATGGCACGACGCTCGAGGCCAGCGATGTGATCTTCAGTTACGAACGCACCAAGGCAGTCGATCAAGGCTTCTCGTACCTGTTCCAAGGCTGGGTCACGGGCGTGAAAGCAGTCGGCAAGACGGTGGTGCAATTTGATTTGTCTGGAACCTACGCGCCGTTCCTGTCCACCCTCGTGCGCTTGCCCATCGTTAACAAAGACCTCGTGCTGAAAAACAAAAAGGACGGCAAGTTTGGCGCGAACGGCGATTACGGCCAGGCGTTCCTGTCCGCCAACGATGCCGGATCGGGCGCGTACCGCGTCGTGCAACACAACCCGCAAACCCTGACGGTGCTCGAGAAATTCAACGATTACTTCCTGCCGTTCGCCGCCAAAGCCCCAGATACGGTGCGCCAACTTTACAGCGTCGAATCCGCCACCATGCGTACATTGATGGCCCGCAAAGAACACGAAATCTCGAGCCAATGGCATCCGCAAGAGGTGCTCAAAGCGCTCTCGGGTCAACCCGGAATTGGCCTTGTCACCGAAGGCAGCGGCGGTAGCCTGATGTTCAAACTCAACACGCAACGCGCCCCGACCGATGACGTGAATTTCCGCAAAGCGATGGCACTCGCCTTTGATTACAGCGAACTCGTTTCTGCCCTGAAGATCACCGACAAGGTCGCCGCAGGTGTCGCCGCACGTGGCCCAATCGCCTCGAGCATTTCTGGCTTCGACAAGGGCCTTCCCTACCCGAAACGCAACCTGGAGGCCGCCAAAGCCGCCCTCGCCAAATCCAAATACGCCAGCCCAGACAAAGCCGTGGTCGATATGGTCTGGGTGGCCGAAGCCCCATTTGAAGAGAAGATGGCCCTCCTGATGCAACAGAACCTCGGTGAGATCGGCATCAAAGTCAACATCACAAAACTGCCCTGGGCCACACTGACCGAACGCTTCGCCAAAGCCGACGCGACACCCAACACGTACCCGCTGTTCACCGGCCTGTCCTACCCCGACCCGGACGGCCTGCTGTACGTGATGTACTCGAGCAAAGCCGCCGGAACCTTCTGGTCCTCGAGTTGGGTCAAAGACAGCGAAATCGACAAGATGCTTGATGATGCCCGCACCACCAGCAAGATCGCCACGCGCCTGGACCTGTACAAGAAAGTCCAACAAAAACTGGTGGACATGCAATCGGACATTTACGCCTACGACAACCTGGCCGTGTTCGCCAAGCAGGACAACGTCAAGATTCCCCTGCTCGAGAACGAAAGCCTGAGCGTGTCCACGTATGGCGCGAACTGGTTGTTCCGACTGATTGAAGTGAATTGAGTTGAAAGCATGGTGGCTCGAGATGGGGACGGGCTCGAGCCACCGCGTTGAGGGTTGGGTGGTGTGGGCGGTGCGCTCTTGAGCGCACCCTACAAGATCGAATGGAATCTATGAAGGCATGGCTTATTACTTGGGAACGAATGGGGAATCACGCTCGAGAAATGGAACCAGTCGCTGCGATATTGAATTCACGGACAAGTAGTAAGCGTGTGCTCGAAATCGTAGAACTGATTTACGCAAATGAGATGTACACACTGAGTGAGCGAATGCTTTTCGCAAGAGATAAAAAGAGAAACCCATATCGAGCATATTTTGCCACCCATCAGGGAGCCAACTGCAATTGGGAAATTCGTTGTGGACACAATCCCTTGCTTCATGCACGTCTCGTCTCAGATTTGAAGTTCGTACCAGCAGAAAATAATCATCAAACATTGACTTGGAAAGAGCCAAAAGAATGGATTTCCAACTGGGAAGAAGAACTGTAGAACCGTAGGGTGCGCTTTCGAGCGCACCCTCACCCAAGCAAAGCACTCCCCAAAATCCCTATCACGCCCAAGACCCGGAGACCACATGACCAACAACACTTCTAACAATCTCACCGGACAGGTTGCACTGATCAAAGGATCATCCAAAGGCATCGGCAAAGCCTGTGCGATTGCACTCGCTGAAGCTGGTGCGGACATCGTGCTTGGCCTGCACGACATTTCATCGGCTCGAGCGTTGGTCAAGCAGATTGAGAAGTTGGGCCGAAAAGTCTTGGCGGTGCAAATGGATGTCTCGAGCATGGATCAAATCTCGAGCGCAGTGGCAGCGGCCCACAAGCATTTCAAACGCATTGACATCTTGGTGAACAACACC
>JANOWZ010000340.1:0-31333 GCA_031418155.1 Deinococcales bacterium | reverse complement strand
TACCGAACCCTCGGCGAGGCGCAACAATCGCAACACTTCGCGCAGATGGCGCTCGAGCATTTTCGGCAACGTGGCGACCTGCCGCACGTTGCCCGCGCCCTGTGGCGACTCGGCGAGGCGCACTGGTGGCTGCGCGAGTATGCCCAAGCCCAAGTCCACCTTGCCGAAGCCCACGAGTTGGGTCAGCAGTTGCGCGATCCCGAAGTCACGGTCTGGGTGCAAAAAACCCTCGGGCAAAACGCCTACTTTCTCGGGCAGCCAGCGCAAGCCCTCGAGTATTTGCAGGCCGCCGTCGAAGGGGCCGCCGCGCTCAACGACCGGATCGCCCTCGGCTGGGTGCATTTCGACATGGCCCGCGTCCAACTGGCGATGGGACTCTACGAGGATGCCCGCAAACACAACCAAGCCGCGCTGGACTTGTTCGAGCAGAGCGGTCACAAAGCCGCGATCCGCGTCACCAAAGTTGAACTCGGTCAACTCGCCGCCCTCGACGGACGGCTCGAGGAGGCCAAAATCCTGCTGACCCACAACTACCAGGCCGTGCTCGAGTCCCGCGAGAACGATGCGTTCTCCGACATGCTGATCGGCGATGCCACACTGCTGATGCAACAAGACCGCAAAGAAACCGCCGCCATGCTGGTGCTCTCGATTTTGGCGCAACCCTCGAAAGACAATCCATTCGCCCACGTGCGGGCCGAACAGGTTCTGCGGCAACTCGAGCAAGAATTGTCCCCGGCCAAGATTGCTCACGCCAGAACACAGGCTCGAGACACGGCGGTGCCACAGATTGTTCAGCTACTCGAGATCATTTGAAGTGACGCTCGAGATCAGCGGTGCGCACCCTACAAATTCATTTTCTCGAGGCCGTTTGGAGTTGTGCTCGAGGTCAAAGGTTGCGTCGAACATTGTTGCGATACGCGGATGGTGAAACACCGCACACCCGAACGAAAGCGGCATGAAAACGGCTCGATGATCCGAAGCCCGAATCGAAGGTGATCTCGAGCACGCTGGCATCGCTGGTGGCCAGCAGGCGTTGCGCGTGCGCCAAGCGATGCTGCGTCAGGAACTCGAGGATCGTCATCGAGAAGGTGTTGCGAAACAGTTCCGAGGCGTAGTTGGTGTTCAGTCCGACAGCGTGTGCGATGTCTTGCAGTCGGATCGGTTCGAGGTAGTGCGTGGAAATAAATTCGGCGAGTTGCGCGGCGCGTGAACCGTCCCGTTCGGGCGTCGCCTGTTGCGGCTTCGCGGTTGGTCGCAATGCTCCGAGCGCCAAGCGTCGCAGTCGCGCCTCGAGTTCCAATTCAAGAATGCGTTGCCGTTCGCCCGTCAGATCTTGGGTGTCCCTGAGCCAGCGCAAGAGGTGCGCTTCATCGTCCATTCCGGTGTCCCCCTCGAGCCCAGGTTCGAGGATCGGCACGCCATGCAGCACGCTTTGCACCAACGCTTCCGGCAGTCCAAACGCCAGGAACCTCGCCAGCGGCAGTGTCAGCCAGGTCAGGATGCTTCCGTCGGCACATCCGGTCAGCCGGTGCGGAAACGCACCCCAGAACAACATCAATCGCCGTGGCCCAAGCCGCACGGTCTGGCCGCCAAACAAATACTGGATCTCACCACGGGACACGAAATTCAGTTCGATTTCGCTGTGGCGATGCGCCTGCGCCATGCTCGAGATTGGACCCCGCCAGGCACTCAGCCCGTGTCGTTCAAACACCGCGTCCGTCTGCCCCATGACCCGAGGATACAGGAGTTTTCAGGTGATTTCCGAGATGTCTTCCCGCTTGCAATGCGCTATCTTGAACCATCAACAATGCTCGAGCCAGGAGTCACGGTGTTTGGTGATGAAGTCTCGAGTGATATCAGTGAAGTGCTCGAGGGCGAAGGGCGAAGGTGAAACCCTTGAAACAACCGGCCAGACAAAGCCTTTGATCTTCTCTTTCCTCTTTTCCCACTCCCAAGGAGGTTCCAATGTCATCCATGCCGGAAGTCATCAACCCGCACGTTCACGTGCTGAATGTGCCACCGATTCCCTTGCCCGCGCCGCAACGTTCCAAGTACCACCTCAGCGAGAAACAGGTGCGTTTCTTTGACGAGCACGGCTACCTCGTGCTGCGCAAACTGATCTCGGGCGAACTGCTCGAGCGCCTTCAGGCGGCAGGCTCGAACTGGATCGAACGCGGTCTTAGCACCGGGTTAGACGATCCTCAGCGTGGCGATTACCAGTTTGCCAAACGCAGCAACGGCGAAGTTTTCTACCGCGTCGATTACCTGCATGACAAACGCGAGGCCGCTTCGCTCGAGTTGCTCGGCAGCCCCGAAGTGCTCGCGGTGGCCGAAAGCCTGTGCGGATCGAATTTCGTGCCGACCTACGAGAGCATGGTTTTCAAACAGCAAGGCGATGGCGAGCAAATCCCCTGGCATCAGGATGCGGTCCATCCACGCCACCATCGTGTCTTCAACTTCGATTTGTACCTGGACCGCTCGAGCATCGGTTCTGGTGCCCTGCGTGTCGTGCCTGGAACGCAAAATCGAATTCTGGATGTCTGCGAAATCCGTGACCGTTTCGGCTGGAATGCCGATGGTGTGATCCAAGTCGAGATGGAGCCCGGCGATGTCCTGTTGCACGACGTGATGGTGCTTCACGGCAGCGAACGCACCGAAGGCAAAGCCTTACGGCGCACGATCTACTACGAGTTTCGTGCCGCCGAAGAAATCCTCGAAGATGGTCCTTGGGACCGCGAGTGGATTGAACGCCGATTGCGGCTCGTGCCGTTGGGTTTGCGGGCGCACGCACGGACCTTCCCGAAGGCGGCACAATTCGATTGGCAGATCAGCAACAGCTTTCGTCCAACACCATTGGGGGATGACGCCGCAGAGTTGAAGGTCGCCCACGAAGTCCACATGAACGGTTCGTATTGCAGCGCCGGGGATGCCATCAAAGCCACACCTTGAAGGCCAAGCTCAAGCCTGCACCGAGCGCGTGGTGATGAAGCACTCGAGTTTCTTCTTTCCACTTTGCACTTTCAACTTCTCGAGCCAGCCAGCAACCGTTACAGGTGTTACTGATCTCGACAAGATTACGGGATAGGTTGTAGCCTGCAGCGTTCCAACAAAAAGTTCAAAGCTTATCGGTTCAGGCATGTTTGCCTCGGCATGAAGCCATCTCGTCATGGAGGTCAGGAATGAGTCTCAAAAAAGGCATGATGTTGCTGTTGGTCGGTGGCGCGGTTGCCGGTGCAATCGCTTTGGCGCAGGCATTCAACGAACCCAATTACGGCAAAGCACCCGAGGCGGACATCACCCTCGAGTATTGGTCCTGGGTGCCGAACATGGAACAACAGGCGGCACTGTTCACCAAGAAGTACCCGAACATCAAGGTCAAAGTCGTCAACCTCGGTGGTGGTACGTCGGGCACGTATCCGAAATTGCAAACGGCACTCAAGGCCGGAACGGGCGCACCGGACGTGGCGCAGGTCGAATTTGGGTACATCCCGTTCTTTGCCTCCACGGGTGGTCTGGCCGACCTGAGCAAGTACCTGCCCGCCGATGCCAAGAGTTACTTTGTGCCCTGGACTTGGAGCCAGGTCTCCCAGGGCAAAGCAGTCTACGGCATTCCGCAGGACCAAGGGCCGTTCGCCATGATTTACCGCAAGGATATTTTTGACAAGTACAAGGTTGCGGTGCCCACCACCTGGGCGGAGTACGAAGCGGCAGGCAAGAAGTTGTACGATGCCTCGGGCGGCAAGGTCAAAATCGGCAATTTCTTCAGCACCTTCGCGCCGTGGTTCACGGCACTCGCTTGGGCCAATGGCGCTCAGATGTGGAAGGCCAACGCCGATGGCAGTTACACGCAAACGCTCAACAGCGCCGCAGCCAAACAGGTCGCAAATTACTGGGGCAGGTTGATTGCCAAGAAGTACGCCTCGACCATTCCTGCCTTCAGCGCCGACTTCTGGAATGCCGTCAGCAAAGGTGAGGTGGCCACCAGCATGGAAGCCGCCTGGGGCACCGGTTCGTTCGCCGGAAGCCTCGAGAAAAATCCGGGCGAGGGCGCAGAGTACCGTGTGGCCCCTCTGCCACAATGGAAAAAAGGTGGCAAAACCAGCGGCAACTGGGGCGGCAGCACGGCGGTCGTGACCACGCAATCCAAGAACCCTGCCGCCGCCACGCTGTTCGCCTACTGGCTGATGAGCAGCAAGGACAGCCTGGTTCAAGGCTGGAAGGGCGCAGGCATTTTCCCCGCTGCCAGCGCCGGATTGGACCTGCCAGAACTCTCCGATCCCAAAGGCTTGCCCTCGAAGTTCTTCGGTGGTCAGAACGTCGCCGCCGTTTACAAAGAGGCGGGCAAAGGCGTTAACACCCGCTTCCAATGGTCGCCGTGGTCTCCAGCAGTCGATGCCAGCTTCCAGAAGCAGATGGACTTGGCCGTTGGTGGCAAGCAGAGCTTCGCCGAGGCGCTCGATCTGTGGCAATCGGAAACGGCTGCCAAGGCCAAAGCGGACGGTTACAGCATCAAGTAAAGATGCCGCTCGAGGGATGGGGTGAGTTGCCTCGTCCCTCGAGTTAAGTTCAATTCCAAGATGTCTCAGGAGATCGCTCGAGGTTCATCAACGCACATCCGGCAGTGTACAGAGGGTACAAAAAGCGGGACGCAACCTTGGCGAGAACAGCTTAGACAGACCTCGAGCCAGGGTGGACAGAAAAAGTTCGAGCTTCACCTGCATTTTTTCCTCGAGAATCCGTTTGCCCCATGGCACGGCTGCATGCCAAAATTCTTAGTTATTCTCAGTGCCTCAAATTGGAGACGGAAAACACGTGAAAACCAACCGTTTCACCCCGTACCTTTTTCTCGCGCCATTCATGGTCGCGTTCAGTCTTTTTTTCATTCTGCCGGTGCTGTACTCGGTGTACCTGAGCTTCCTGACCAAAGTACGCAAAGGTTTCAGCCCACCGGTTGAAGTCTTCGGTGGTTTCGCCAATTACCAGCGTGTCTTCACTGATGGTGATTTCTGGCAGAGCTTTTTGAACATCATCATCTTCGGTGTGATTCAAGTTCCATTGATGCTGATCGTCGCCACCATTTTCGCGCTGATCATCGACCAGACGACCGGTGCGCTGGCCAAATTTTTTCGCACTGCGATTTACATTCCTTACACCATTCCAGGCGTGATTGCCGGACTGCTCTGGGGATTCTTGTACAGCAAAAACCTTTCGCCACTCAATTACGCCTTGATCGCTGGCGGGGCCGAACCGATCAATTTTGTTGGCTCGAGCCTGCTGCTGTTTTCGATTGGCAACATCGTCACCTGGACTTGGACGGGGTACAACGCAATCACGCTGTACGCCAACCTGCAAAACGTCTCGAGGGAATTGTACGAGGCCGCCGCGATTGACGGTGCGACCGGTTGGAATGTGATCCGTTACATCAAGCTGCCCTTGCTGCGTCCGGCACTGATGCTGACCTTGATTTTCAGTGTGATCGGCACGGCCCAAATTTTCTCTGAACCTTTCGTGCTTCGCGGCATCGGCTACGTGCCGGTCAACATCACGCCAAACACGTACATCTACCAGATCGCCTCGCAGGATGCGAACTACTCGTATGCCGCAGCCCTGGCCGTGATCCTGGCGCTGGTGACATTCACCTCGAGCGCCTTCTTTCTGCGTTACGTCAACAGGAGCCAAACCGCATGACCCAACAAAAACCCGCCTCAGTTGCGCTGGCAATCATCATGCTGCTGGCCTTGGTGTATTTTTTGCTGCCGCTGTACTGGGTGCTGGTCACGATCACCAAAGACAACTCTCAACTCAACACCACCTTCGGCCTGTGGTTCGCGCTGCCGTGGAACCTCGTCGAGAACATCCGCGATCTGTTCGCCAAAGACAACGGCGTGTTCTCGAAATGGATTCTCAACAGTTTCTTTTACTCCTTCTCGAGCGCGGCACTGGCCACCATGTCCGCAGCGATGGCCGGGTACGCCTTCTCGAAATTTGAGTTCGCCGGACGCGGCTGGTTGTTCAACCTGATCCTTGGCACGATCATGGTTCCAGCCACCGCCCTGACACTGCCAATCTTTTTGCTGATCAACAACATTGGGCTGGCCAACACACCCTGGGCGGTGATCCTGCCGCAAATGGTCAACCCGTTCGGGCTGTACCTGATGCGGGTCTTCTGGGACAACGGCTTCCCCAACGAACTGATCGAAGCCGCCAAAATCGACGGGGCCAGCGATTGGCACACCTTCTGGAGCATGGGTTTGCCGCTGGTGCGCGGCGGATTGATCACGGTGTTCTTGTTCACCTTCGTTGCGGCCTGGAACAACTTCTTCTTGCCACTGGTGGTTCTGAACAACAGCGATCAATTTCCGTTGACGCTGGGCCTGTCCGTTTGGAACAACACCAACACCGGGCGCACCCCGCAATACACCGTGATTGTGCTCGGGGCGTTGGTCAGCATCCTGCCGTTGGTCGCGGCGTTCTTCTCGCTCGGACGTTACTGGCAGGGTGGGTTGACGGTTGGGGCAACCAAAGGCTGAACGGGTCAGATTTTCTCGAGCCGGTAAAATGTGCGTTCGCCTTCATACGCCAAATCCGTGGCAATAAATCCGCGTTTGAAATACGCGGCAAAGACTTCTCTGTGCGCTTGCCGCCATGCTTTGGCGAGCGTCATGTCGCTGCGTTTGAGGGCTTCAATGTCCCGAGGGACTTCGACGAACACGACTTTCTCAGTCAGTCCCAATTCGGAGAACAAGCCGCTGGTCATGCGTTCCAAGGCTCGAGGTCCATCGACTTTCGGGGCCGGATGGTCTTTGCTGGGTTGCGAGAGGTGCCATTCGACCATGAACCGGTCGGCGGGCAATCCGGCGTAAATGCCGCCGCGCAGCGCGTACCAATCCGGGTGGTACGCCACGGCTCGCGCACCAAGTTTGCCGAGGTTCAAGCGGGCATTCCGGGCGATCAGCGGGTCAAACGTCCAGGTCATCAGGGTGAAGCCAAGCTCGAGCGCCCGTTCGCGCTGACGCAGTTTCAGCGCGGTTGCCAAGCCCGTGCCGCGATGTTCTGGCGTGATGGCGAGCATGTGCGAATGCTGCCATGATTTCGGGCCTTTGACGGCGGCAAAACTGTAGGCGAATCCGACCGGAATGTCCGAGTTGGTCGGGTACGCCCCGACGACGATGCCGCCGGTATGAACGCTCGCCACCATCAGGCTGCCGGGTGTGACCTCGCGGTCGTCGTAATTCCAGGCGCGTTTTTGAATCTCCTCGAGCAATTCCAGGTCTTCGGCGCGGGTCAGGTCGCGCAGTTCGTAGTCACTCATGCTGGCCTCTGCAAGTTGGCGGGTAAACTATTGCGCATCGGGCATGAGCATATCGCGCTATGTCTTCGCCTGTGTCGAGCGCGTACAATCGGGGCTGCGCGTGGACGGGAATCTCGAGCCTCGCCGCTTGAGGGAGTTTTCTGATGTTGCTGCGTGCCACCGAAATTCGTCATCGCTACGGCGACCGCATCACTTTGGATGCCGTGGCGTTCTCGTTGCATTCGGGCGACCGGGTGGCGTTGACTGGTCGGAATGGCGCGGGCAAGACGACGTTGTTGCGGATGATTCTTGGGCAGGTTCGGGCTGATTCTGGAGAACTCGAGGTTGCGCCAGACACACGGATTGGAGCGCTCGAGCAAGATCCGAGTTTTACTCCCGGTTTGAGTGTGACGCAGATTTTGCGCTCGAGTTTACATCACGTGCGTTCACTCGAGGCGAAGTTGCGCGAACTCGAGCCGAACCTTTCGCATGAGGCTGTCGCCCTCGAATGGTCGCGCACGCTCGAGGCGTTTGAACGGGCGGGCGGGTACAGCGCCGAATCTCGAGCGATGTCGGCGGTTCATGCGCTCGCCCTGGATGACTTTCTCGAGCGTGAGGCGGTCACGCTGTCCGGTGGCGAACGCACACGCTTGGCCCTCGCTTGCGCCTTGTGCGAGGAACCGGATGTGCTGGTGCTGGATGAACCCACGAACCACTTGGACATTGCGATGCGTGAATGGCTCGAGATGCGCCTTCGGGAGTATCCGGGCGCGTTGCTGATCGTCTCGCATGACCGGGCGTTGTTGGATGCGGTGGCCCGAGAAACCTGGCATCTCGAGCGCGGCACATTGACGGTATACAAAGGCGGTTACTCGAAAGCTCGGGCGCAAAGGCTCGAGGCGCGACGAATCCAGACGAAACAATCGCGGCTCGGTCGTTTCGAGGTCGGCAGGCTCGAGACTGCGGCAAAACGGGTGGCGCAGTGGGGCAAGAACAACGACAAACTGGCGCGGCGTGCCAAGGCGATAGAGGCTCGGGCGGAACGTGCTCGAGGTCAGATGGTGGAGGCTCCGATCCGTGAGCGCAAGATTGCCATGTCGCTCGAGGCGGGCAAGGCGCGAGCGCGGGTGTTGGTCAAAGCCGAACACCTGTCCAAGCATTACGGCGAGCGGATCATTCTCGAGGATGCTGGCATTCGGGTTCGGGTCGGGGATCGAATTGCGCTGCTCGCCCCAAACGGTGCGGGCAAAACGACGCTCTTGAGAATTCTGCTCGGTGAGATTGCGCCAGAGGCGCATACTGTCATCAAAACTGATCCACAAACGGCACTCGAGGTTGGAAACGAAACGAAATTGCTCGAGCCGGATATTCGGTTTTCGGATGGCGTGCAACCCGCATACTTCGATCAGACTTATCACGGCCTCAATCCGAATCGCGCCATCCTCGAGCAACTTTCTGAACGCATCGGTGAATCTGCGGCTCGAGCCTTGCTGGGTCGATACGGTTTCCGCCCGGAAGACTGGCCTAAATTCCCTACAGAGCTTTCCGGTGGTGAACGCGCCCGTGCCGGAATTGCCTTGATCGCCGCAACTCGAGCCGATTTGCTGGTATTGGACGAACCGACAAACCATTTGGATGTAGAAGTCCTGGAATTGCTCGAGGATGCGATTCTGGCCTATCCGGGCAGCGTCTTATTTGTCACGCACGACCGGAGTTTTGCAAAAGCCGTGGCGACTCGGGTTTTGGGGATTGAACACGGCAACTTGATCGAATTCGAGAACGGTTTTGAAGGCTACGAACGCGCCCGTCGCGGCGAACGCAATCGGCTCGATCCGGCCAGAATCTTCGAGGACGAACTCGAGAAGTCAGCCAAGCGCGGCTTGAATCTCGAGCAGGAATTGCAATTGCTCGAGGAACGCCTGGTGGATTGGGACGTGATGTTCTTACGTGGCGGCCTGACGACCAGAGAATTCGTGCGCCAAAAACGCGAGGAGGCTCGAGCGCAAGATCGCGTTTTCGAGTTGTACGCTTTTCGGTACGGTACGCCGCTCGAGTTCGACTTCAGAACCCAAGTCCGTGCGCTCGAGGTTCGCTGCGAGGCGGTCGGTTCGAGTTGGCGGTTCTGGGGCAAGGGTGGCGAAACCTGTCCGGCGCTGGCTGGCACACTCGAGGATGGCTTGATGCGACTGGTTTGGGTCAACCCAGATGATAGGGCGCAAATGCAAGCTTGGTATCGAAAGTCATTGCTCGAGGGTGCATTGCGAATTGCGTTTGAACACCTGGATGCAACCACAATTGAATTGCCGGAGAACACCAGTCTCGAGAAGAATCATCCGCTCGAGGTTGATGCCTACGCCGCTTGGCTCGGCCTGAAAATTGCGCCGAAAGCAGCCAAGAAACGCTGGCAGTTTCACCCGAATTTTCTGGATTGGGCCAAGGCCAGAATGGACCGCAAACGCCGTGCCGCAGCGACCTCGGAACGATTTTGAGGATCTCGTCGTATTGTGAGGCGTGACCCTATTTCGAGCGCCTGCTGCGCTTCAAGCTTTGATCGTCCTTGTCTTTTCGCTCACGTTGAACGTGGCGAGCGCCAAATCCTTTCGTTTCGACACGATCACGCAAGATGTCTTTCTCGAGGCCAACGGCACGGTTCGCGTTGAGGATGTCCGCGTGTTTCGCTTTCAGGTCGATTCTGGTGAGAGTTTCAAACGCGCCTTCCTCGAGATCATCCCCAACGCTGGCGGACGGGTCACATTTCAAGGCGTGGACGTGCTCGATGGCAAAGCGGGCGGCTTGTACACGGTCGATGGCAACAAGATCACCTGGGGCAGCCCCGCGCAGAACGAAACGCGCAGCTTTCGCATTCGATACACCTTGACCAACGAACTCGAGGTCGCCAAAGACGCGGCGTTGTTTGATCGGCGCACGCTCGAGGATACCCACAAGCCGGTTGGGACGTACACGGTTCGGGTTCATGCACCAGCGAATTCGCCAGATCGGTTCAAGGTTTTTGTCTTCACCGATAACTCGAGGATTGGAACGCTGAATTTTGACGCGGGCAAACGGATCGCCACCACCGTCTTGAAATCGGTCAGCGAAGATGAGGCCGTGCGTTTGCGGGTGATTTTGGCGGGCAAGATTTTCTCGAGCCGCACCATTCAAGACAACCGTTACGAGCAATGGATGGGCGTGACACGATCCGAGACTCGAGATTTCCGGGAGGCTTCCCGCAACATTATTGAAAACCCAAACGGCACTCAGAACAACGGTGGATTCTTCACGCCGCCGCCCCCGCCGCCGATCAATGGTTGGTTGGTGCTCGCGCCTTGGGGCGTTCTGGCGGCACTCTCGAGCGGATTGCTCAGGGTCTACGAACGTTTTGGCCGCGAACCGAAAGTCCAGGACATCGGCAAGTATTTTCGTGAACCCGCCGAGCAGATTCCTCCGGGTGTCGTTCCGTTTTTGCTGACGCAATCCGATCCTGGTGTGGGTGTGGCAGGCACGGCAATCTCGGCGACAATTCTGGATTTGGCTCGACGCGGAAACATTGAGTTTGTCAAGGCACGAAGTGCTGGATTGTTCGGTTTGGGTGCTCGAGACGAAACACACTACCGACTGGTCAAGCCATTGGTCGCGCAGGACAGCACGCCGTTTGAACGCGAGTTGTTTCGCATCCTGTCCGATTGCGCGACCGGTGATCGCATCGTCACGCCGGAAGCCCTAAAATCGTACTTTCAATCCTCGAGCACCCGGCTTTCAAATTGGGTGGCGCAACCTCGAGCCTGGTACGAACAGAAGTACGGCGGTCTGCTCGATCCGAGCGGCGGTAAGGGCTGGGCATTGGTCATTCCAGGCATTTTGCTCGGCGGCGCGAGTATTTTTGGTGGCTTTGTGCTGGTCGGTTCACTCGATCGTCCCGAGGTTGGCGCGAGCGTGATGTTTGCAGGCATCCTGCTTGTTCTTGGGGCAATTTTCACTGGGGCGAGCCTTGCCAAATGGAATCCCGAAAAACTTTTGAACGCCCGCAAGTGGTTGGCGTATCGCAACTTTCTGGCGGATTTCTCGCAAATGGAAAAAGCCCCAAGCGAGCATTACAAACTCTGGGATTACCATTTTTGTTACGCCGCTGCGCTCGGGGTGGCCGACAAGTATTTGGCCAACATCGGTAAGCTGATGGAACGCAACCCAGATCAATTCGTATACGCCCCGTGGATCATGCATGGGCATGGCTACCGTGACGGGGCCTCAAACCTGAGCGATTTGCAAAACACGATTCAGAGCATCAACAGCCTTTCGCAAATCACGCAGAACCTCTCCAACCTCGAGCGTGCACTGGATTCAAGCTCGAGTTCTGGCGGTGGCTTCGGTGGCGGTTCAATGGGGGGCTCGAGCGGTGGCGGCGGCTCGAGCGGCGCGGAATGAAGGATCAACCGGTGTAGGTCTGGCAGACTCGAGAAGGATCAAAATGCAGTTGTCGCAACCGTTTCAACCCTGAGGAGGGAACCATGACTTTAATCATCATCATCGCAATTCTTGCCGTGCTCGCGTTCGTTTTCGTGGGCTTTTACAACCGGATCGTCAGTCTCGAGAACCGGATCGCCAATGCATTCGCACAGATTGACGTACAACTCAAACAACGCAACGATTTGATCCCAAATTTGGTCAACACGGTCAAGGGTTACGCCGCGCACGAGAGCGGCATTTTCGAGGCTGTTTCGGAGGCTCGAGCACGCATGGCGGGCGCTGGTTCGATGGAGGACAAGATTGCCGCCTCGAACAACATGTCCGGCGCGTTGGGCCGATTGTTCGCGGTGGCCGAAAACTACCCGGATTTGAAAGCAAATCAGAACTTCCTGGATTTGCAGCAAAACTTGCAGGGCCTCGAGCAGAAGATCGCCTACTCGCGTCAATTCTTCAATGACACGGTGCTCGAGTTCAACACCGCGATCACGACGATTCCGGGCAACTTCTTTGCCGGTCCAATGGGCAAGACGGTCAAGCCGATGTTCGAGGCGAGCGAGGCCGAACGGGTGGTGCCGCAAGTTCAGTTTTGAGAGATGAGATTTGAGTTGCGAGTTGGGCTCGAGGTTACGCGATGGCGGCCTCGAGCCTTTCTTCGTTTGGGTTCTCTGGCGAGTTGTGGTGGCGTTGCAAACGCAGCGCGGCCCAGGCCCGCAGTTCGCTGACGTGGATGGTCAGGTACGCCTCCAACGCCCGCCATAGCCCACGACGGGCTTCCTCGTCCAAGTCATCCTCGAGCACTTCCCGAACTGTGCCTCGGGAGATTCTGGCAAGTTCAAAGATGGCTTCCTCGCCAATTTCCATGCCACGGTTGAAATCGCTGGCGATCACGCCCCCGGCTTGCGCGTCAAAGTAACTCAAGTTTTCCATTTCGCCCGTTTCGATGCAGGCGTGAACCCGAGGGTAAAGGCCACTCGCAGCGAGGAGTTTCCAGCAGATCACGAGGGCGACACGGTCTGGGTCTTCGTGGCGCACCAGACCGCGCAAGCCACCGGCCAGCAGTTCAAATCCGGTCTGTCCGACGTGATCCGCATCCTGGTAGAGCTTGTCCGCCAGTTCCGCCAGCAAATGCGCGTATGGGTAAATCTCTGGCTTTGAAAGCCCAACGAGCGCTCCCTCGAGCACGATCTGCGTGATTGTTGGCAGGTCATTTCCGGGCCGTTCGTAAGTTTGGATGGTCAAATGCTGAAACAAGTTCAGACGCGGACTTCTCGAGCCTTTCACGCCTGCCCGCGCCACGCCGCGCATTTTGCCTTCGGGCGTGAAAATCACCAGGATCACATCGCCCGCCGGGGTCACGCTGCGACGCAGAACAATGCCAGAACGGGTACGGTAACGGGACACAGGTCATTGTACCGTTTCAAATTGATGCTGAATTCACACTGAAGCTCGAGGGAGATCACCCCGATATACTTTTGCCATGCACCTCGAGTTCAACGGCAAAATCTGGTTCTGGAAAGGTCCGGCACCACATTTTTTTGTGACCGTCCCAGAAGAGGAATGTCTCGACTTGAAAGCCGCCTCGAGCCTGGTGACGTATGGCTGGGGCATGATTCCGGTTCGGGCGCAGATTGGTCAAACCGTCTGGAAAACCTCGTTGTTTCCCAAGAATGGTCAGTACATCGTGCCAATTCGAGCAAGCGTTCGCAAAGCAGAAACGCTCGACGAGGGTGACGACGTGACCGTAAGCCTCGAGCTTTGACAATCCAAGCCAACCTCGAACCTTGCGTCGCAATTTGAGGCCAACCGGCTCGGGTATGCTCGAGGCATGTCTTTCTGGTTTGTGGTTGCAGCCATCGTTTTTCTGGTCACGGTGATCGTGTTGTTCGTGCGGCTGAATCCTGGCGAGCGGCCCGAAGCCCGCCCGAGCGTGCCGGATTCGTTCGTACATGACCACGATCCGCGTGAATTGCTCGAAGGGTTGCCGGACAGCGTGCGGTTGCCGATGGAACGGATGCTTTCGGCACACACTCAAGTCAGTCAGATGAAAAAGGGCTCTCCGCTGCCCGCGCTGGCCACGGATTTGATCGCGGCGGCGGCCCCATTGGCACTCGAGGTGGCACGGCTCGAGGATTATTTGGGCCGTTACGATTTGCGTCAGGTGGTGCTGGATGCCCAATCCGATGTCAGCCGTCGCGTGTTACTGGCCGACCTCGAGCGGATGTCCACGCGACACACGGCCTTAACCGAGGCGATCAACCTGGCGACGATGGACCTCGAGACGGTTCGGGATGCTGGGTCGGATGTTGGGGCGGATGCCGGGAAACTCGAGTCTGCGGTGCATCGGTTGCGTTTGCTTTAATTTTTGTGCGCACTTGAACGGCGTTCACATCCGGGCCGTGGCATCATGGATTGTACGGGCAGCAGCCCACCATGAGGTGAATCATGATCGTCGTCAAGACAATCCTTCCAATTTTGATCCTTTCCCTTGGACTTTTCGCCTGTGTGCCCACGCAGGAGCCCGCCAAACCGCCCAAACCCCCGGTCGAATCCGGCGTGGTCGGTGGTGAAACCAGTTTTTATCCGAGCGCAGCGGGCCTGACCTGGCAGTACATCAAGGAATCCGAGAGCGCCGATGCGCCAAAATACAAGCTCGAGATTCTCGGACCCAGCCTGTTTCACGGGCGCACCCTGACCGCGATTCGGTTCGTCGGCAACGCCTCGGATCAGACGTACTTCCGGGATTTCTCGAGCAGCGGGGTCAAGTTGTACGGATTCAGCATCTCGCAGACGGGCGATGTGACTTTCGAGCCCGCAATTCAGGAATACCCAGCCTCGAGCGAGTTGAAGCTCGGCGCGACTTGGGGTGGCGAAACCACCGTGACCGAACCGAATTTGGCCGACCCAACAAAGCCCAAGTCATACAAGATTTCGTACACCTACACCGTACTGGCCCGTCAGCAGTTCAAGGTGGCCGAAAAGGTCTATGACACGTTCAGGATCGCCTACGAGGTCATCGCCAGTCCAACCCAACGGACCACACAGACGATCCATTTCACACCAAATGTGGGCGAGGTTCGCACCAAAGAGGGCTTGTTGCTGCTCGGTAAGAATTTTTAGGTCACAGCTTCAACGATACGCGGCTCGAGTCACGGGTCTCGAGTCACTGTTCAGGCTTTGGTTTCGGCATCAAGCTAATGTTGAGGGCGTAGACTCGTCTTCAGCAAACCTTGAAGGTCGCCTCAATAGTTGTCGTAAAGACATATTCCGCGCCTAATTTTTGGGCAAAATGATGGTCATGAATCGGCGCACTCTGATCTCCCGAAGGATGGGCTAACCAAATGGAACACAGTGTTCTCGAACGAGTCAACTGGCCCGAAGACCTCAAACGATTGTCAGAAGATGAACTCGATCAATTGGCTGAAGAATTGCGCTCCGAAATCATTCGCATTTGCGCCCGAGGCGGGCTGCATTTGGCAAGCTCACTCGGCACGGTCGAGTTGACGGTGGCCCTGCATCGGGTTTTCTCGAGCCCCCGAGACCGCTTGCTTTGGGATGTCGGTCATCAGGCATATGGGCACAAGATTTTGACCGGACGCAAGGACATGATGGACACGCTCAAAAAAGAGGGCGGTCTGTCTGGGTTCACCAAGGTTTCAGAATCCGTGCACGATGCGATCACGGTTGGTCACGCCAGCACCAGCTTGGCGAACGCCTTCGGCATGGCTTTGGCGCGGGATGCCATGCTCGAGGATGCCCGCAAACGCGGCGAGGCTGGCGAGGATTATCACGTCATCCCGATTATCGGTGATGGTGCGCTGACCGGTGGCATGGCATTGGCGGCCTTGAACAACATCGGCTTCAAACAGACCAAAATGCTGATTGTTCTGAACGACAACGAGATGAGCATCTCCGAAAACGTCGGGGCGCTCAACATGTACTTCCGCACGCTCCAGGTGCAAAAGTGGTTCCAAAGTGCGGAAGAAGGCGGTAAGAAACTCGTGCGCAAGTTCTCCGAACCGCTCGAGAAAATGATCACCCGAGCCAAAGATGCGGCCCGAACATTCTTTGACCCGCACTCGAGGAACCCGTTCACCGCCATGAACCTGCGCTACGTTGGGCCAGTCGATGGGCACAACGTCCGGCAGTTGGTCTACATGCTTGAGCACATCAAAGAACTCGAGGGACCAACGATTTTGCACATCGTCACCCGCAAAGGCAAAGGCATGGGTGTGGCCGAGGAAGACCCGATTTACTGGCACAGCCCGAGCAAGTTTGATGTCAATTTGCCCGAAGAGGTGCAAAAAGGTTATTCCTGGTCGAATGCCTTTGGTGACGCGATGATTGAACTCGTGGACTCGAGGCGCGATGTCTACGTGATCACGCCCGCAATGCGCGAGGGCTCGGGACTGGTCGAGTACGCGCACCATCACCCGGACAGATATTTGGATGTTGGAATTGCCGAGGAGGTCGCGGTCACGGCGGCGGCAGGCATGGCTTTACGCGGAATGAGGCCGGTCGTAGCAATTTACAGCACCTTCTTGCAACGCGCTTACGACCATGTGCTTCACGATGTCGCCATCGAAAATCAAAACGTGATCTTTGCGATTGACCGGGCCGGAATCGTCGGTGCGGACGGCCCGACGCACCATGGCGTGTTTGACCTTTCGTACATGCGTTCAATCCCGAACGTCGCCATCCTCGCGCCAAAGGATGCGCTCGAGTTGCGCGGCATGATTAAGGCGGGCATGGCCCACGGTGGGCCGGTTGCGATTCGGTATCCGCGTGGCAACGTCAAACCGGCACAGAAGGGCGAGTGGCCCGATCTGGCCTGGGGAACCTGGGAACGCCTCGTGCCCGGTCATGACGTGGTGATCCTGGCGGTCGGTAAGGGACTCGAGTACGCGCTCGAGGCGGTCAAAGGCAGCACGAATGTCGGTGTGGTCAATGCGCGGTTCATCAAGCCGTTGGACGAAACCATGCTGCTGGAGCTTGGTCGCACGGCACGGGCGATCATCACGGTCGAGGACAACACGGTTGCGGGTGGGTTCGGCGCGGCGGTGCTCGAGTTCTTGGCGGCACATGACCTCAAGCCGGACGTGCGCGTGCTCGGGATTCCAGATCATTTTATGGAACACGCCGAGGTCTCAAGCATTCACCGGCAGGCTGGCATCGACGCAGCGGGCATTCGCCTTGCGCTCGAGCATTTGGGTGTGACGCTGAGCGTTCCTGTTGGTGATTGAAAATTCGATGAACTTGTCAAGCTCGAGACCGTGAAGTCTCGAGCTTGACTTTATTTAGCAACGGCGTTGGTTTTCTTTTGCGCCTCGGCCAGGGCCACAAGCGGGTCTGCGCCACCCTTCAAGATTCGCTCGAGCGCGTCCTCGATGATGCGTCGCCATTCCTGCATCTCGCCGCGTTGTGGGAAGTTGAAGGCTCGATCCAGTCCCAGGCGTCCCTCGGCAATCAGGCCGCGTTCATCCGGGCTGACGGTCACGCTCTTGCGCACTGGCAGGTAATAGCTCGCTTTGGCCCAACGTTCCTGGTTGTCAGGTTTGACCAGGAATTTCCAGAATTCGGTCATGCCGCGCTGTTCTTCCGGGCTCGAGTCTTTGAAGGCAACCAGTTGAGCCTCGCCAGCGACGCTGCGTCCTGGCAGGGTCACGGCATTCAGGTTGAAGGCGGTCGAGTATTGCTTCAGGGTGGCGAACACCGGCGAGGGCGCAATCGCAAAGAAGGTTTTGGTGCGCAAAAAATCAATGATTCCAGCTTCAGATTCGTTGAAACTGCGCACGCTGAGCGCTCCAGCCTTTTGCAAATCCAGCAAGAACTTCACGCCTTCGAGCGAGGCAGGACCGTCAAAGTCTGGGATGCCGTTCGCATCAAAGATATTGCCACCCAAACCGGTCACGAGCGAACCGAAAATCCAGGCATCCAAGATGAACACCGCACCTTTGTTGCCTCGGGCGGTCAATTTCTTGGCGGCAACAGCAAATTCGGCCCAGGTTTTTGGCGGATTAACACCTTTTCCCCTGAGCGCCTCGGTATTGTAAAACAGCAGCAGGCTCGAGGTGGCCCACGGCAGGCCGTAACGTTGCTTGCCTGATACGCCGTAATTCCAGGCGACCGGAACCAGGTCGGCTTGCAACGCGACGGGAACCTCGAGCACGTTGTTGAGGGCTGCGAGTTGATTGCCCGCCACCAAGCGGGTGAAAAAGACGTTATCGACCATCGCCATGCTCGGCGCGTTGTTGGCCCGCAGCGCGGCAACCAGCTTGACATTGACATCCTGATACGATCCGACGGTGATGGCTTCAATCAGGTATTTGCCTTGTGATGTATTAAAGGCTGAGACCTGGGCCTCGAGTTCCTTGCTCGCCTGTGCAGCCGTGACGTAGTTCCAGAAGGTCACTTTGACCGGGGCGGCCGCCCGCAAAGGCATTCCGCCAACAAAAACACACGCGATGATGCTCAGAAGAATCCATCGAATACGCGCCACAACAGCCTCCAAGTTGCTCGCAACCAATTCAGTTCGGATTCGAGGTTCCACCTCGAGTTCGGTTCAGGCTTTTCGCACGTTCAGAGCGATTCGGCCCCAGACACCCACCACGGGTTTAATGCGCCGTCCTGAGCCTTGAATCAAACACATCGGCAGAACGGCTGCGTACTGTGGTTTCACCCGAGAAACGATGCTTGAGAAACGGAATGATCGCATCGGCCACCGCTTCTGCCGATGACATCGGGGCACTGTGATTTGCGGCGATCACCCGGTCGTGCGCTCCAAGCTTGCGCGGGGGCGCGGCAATGATGTCATGCTGGCCCCAAACGAACAAGGCTGGAACACTTGAGGGTTCAAAAGGCTCGAGCCCATAACTGGGCACGGAAAGCAAGGTTGTGGCAATCACATCCTTGCGTTGCGATTCAATCTCGCGCGTCCATTCCCTGACATATGGGTGTCGTTGCCCATTGAAGCCCATCAATTGCACCAAGCGCTTGAGCCGCCAACCGGAAACCACCCAATCGATGGTGCTCGGGTAATGGTCATTGACCCAATTGCCAAAACGCAAGGATTGGGCCCAGAAGGTCGAAACTTGCATTGGGCACAAGAACACGGCCCGATCCACATGATGAAAGTACTTGCGCAGGTATGCCTCGCCGACCCGAGTACCAACCGAATAGCTCAAAACCGCCCAGCATTCAATGTTCAGGGCGCGACGCACCTCTTCGATGGCATCGGCTGCACCCTCTTGATACGGTAATTCCGGGTCTGACCACGGCGAGTCATTGATTCCGGGCAATTCAACGATGATCAATTTGAAACGCCGTCGCAACAACGGGGCCAGGTTCTTCCAAATGCTGTAACTCAAGCCCCAACCATGAATCAGCAACAACGGCTGCCCATTGCCCTCCACTTTGTATCCCAGCATCAATGACACTCCTTGGATCTCATTTCGATTTGAAGCCCAATACCAGCGGTGGTCTCGGCGAGGCAAAAGCCTTGCTCAACAGGCTACAACACTGATCTGAGGATCAGCTAATCGATGACAGTCTAGCCTGCCAAACCCTGGTCGGATGAGGCCAAAGTCAACAACGTTGAGGCAGGCTGGATACGAACGAGGCTCGGGTCTGAACTTCAAGTCATTAGGACTTGGTGTTCAGGGTAACTCGAGAAACCAAAGACCCCATAGAACCCAAAACACCCCGGAAAAGTTGGAAGCTCCTACCCATTTCCAAACCAAGAAATACCCTTGAGCGAACAGAAAAAGCCCTGAGGGGTAGATCACAAATCCCGCCCCCAGCCGGGCAAGATTTGCAAATACTGGACTCGAGCCGGAATCAATGCCCGCCTGAGTGCCTCCGGGGGGTTTTCAGTTTCAATCCGAAGTATACTGGCCCGAATGGAGCAAGTGGAAAACGATCAATCGCTTCGCTTGCGCATCGGCATATTCACAGATGGATGGGAGCCCATAATCAGTGGCATTGTCACCTCTGTAAGGGGCTTGGCAGCGGCCCTTGGCGCTCTGGGTCATCATGTGACGGTCATTGCGCCTCAGATGCCGGGACAACAACCCGACCCCAGCGTGGTTCGCATCAGGTCATTGCCTTATTTTGCCCAACCTGAGTACCGCATGGTCTTGCCACCCAGCCCACGAAAACTCTTGCAATTTAAAGCCATGAATCTCGATGTCATGCACACCCACGGCATCTTCTTGCCGACGATGGTGCTGGCCTTGGCACGCGCCCTGCGCGTACCATTGGTGCACACGTACCACACCCGAATGCGTGATTATGTGCATCAGTACCCTGGATACGCAACGCTGGGCTGGCTGGCCGGTGATGACCGTTGGTATGTGCGACGTTCGAAACCAGGACGACGTTTTACCCGCGTTTTTCGGCGCAAGCTCAACCAGAACGCCATCGCTTTTGCGGCAGGATTCGATGTCTGGTACGCCAATCGCTGCCAACACATCATTACCCCATCGCAGGCAATGGCCAAAGAACTCGAGGAGATGGGTGTCAAAACCCCGATCTCGGTGATTCCCAACGGCATTGACCTCGAGAACCTGCTGCGGCCGCAAGCAGACCCTTACCCGGCGTTTGGTGTTCCCCACGATGCACTGCGTTTATTAACGGTCTGCCGTCTTGATCTCGCCAAGAGCATTGATGAACTGCTTCATCGTTTTGCTCGGATTCAGGCGGCGATCCCTGAGGCGCACCTGACCATCGTCGGTGACGGTCCGATACGGCACGAACTCGAGTCGATGTGTGTCAGTCTGGGCATTCGGGACAGGGTTGTCTTTTGCGGTTACATTCCCTCGAAAGACATTGGGGCTTTTTACCAACATGCTCGGCTGTTCTTGTTCGCTTCAGTCAGTGAAACCCAGGGCCTTGTTGCCCTGGAAGCGACCGCTTGTGGACTTCCGGTGGTTGCCCGTGCCGACATGGGCGTTACCTCCTGCGTGCTTGATGGTGAGACAGGCTTTCTGGTTGATCCAAACGATGTTGAGGCGTTCGTTGATCGTGCCCTCAACCTCCTGCAAGACCCCGCCTTACATCAAAGATTCGCCACGGCAGGACGGGATTGGGTCAAGCTCGAGGCTGGATTTGACCTGATGGCCGACCGTGTGCTCGAGGTTTATCGGCGCACCTTCAATGACTACAGGGCCGAACATCCGACCCTTGCTGTCAAAACAAGCTGAAACACTCGAGGATGAGGGCAAAATCGAAGTGCCATGTCTCAATTGACGCTCGATCAAGTTTTCGCAGGGATTGATTTTGCGACCACAGAGGTTGATGCCAAGTCGTAACACCCGCCTCGGGCCAGAATTCTTTCGGCGAAACAAAAATCGGGCAATCACGACTGGATTGCCCGACCTGTTAAGGCCTGATCTTCAACGAACCTGAAGGTACGTTTCGGCCACGTCACGGGTGTCCTCACCGAACGGATCGAAGTACGATTGCGTGCGTGAATTGACCTGAGCACGGTTGAAGCACCCTTGAATCAGTCTGCTTGGACCTGGAGTGGTCGTGAAATAGGCACGCGCATAAAACCGGCTCGAGGGCGTGTCTGAGGAAAGCGGCGTTTGACGTGGAATCACATTTGTGCCCGCATCAACGGGCACATTGACAAATTCGACATAATTGTTGCTGCCGTTGCCGCACCGCGCTTCAGGATCGTAAACGGCGAGCGTCACGTAACCGCGCCGGGTGACATTGACCCGATACCTGATCTGTTCGTTGCGGTTATAGGTTGCGCCCTCGCCACGTTCAGGTTGGAAATCACGGATGTAATCACTGAAACGAATGCTGATCGAAAGACGAAAACCGCCCGAGACCGTGGTCTGTGACCCGCCACCACTGCCACTCGAACCGGCAACCGTGCCGGGACGGTCATCGCTTGTCACCAACACGCAGGAACTGAGGGTCATCGCCAACAATGCTGTGAACAAGATTCTTTTCATGTCATGAGGTTATCGCAAAACCGTGCCCCGCGTACAGGCTTGTGAAGAAACGCTTAAGTTGAGGACTCGAGCACCTACCCATGAATCTATTGGGCCTCGAAGTGGTGTTTGAGTTGTACCGGCCCCTGCTTGCTCGGGTCGCGGCCACGCACGCTGGCGTAAAACGCTTTGATGATCGCAAAATCCGCCTCGAGATCACCGCTGGGGACCATGTACTTGCCGATGCCAACCTCTTTTTTGGCCCAGTCCAGGTACGCGAGCGCGAGCGGCACGTTCGCCTCGAGCGCCATGTAATAAAAGCCGCTGCGCCAGTAATCGGCCCTCGAGCGTGTGCCCTCGGCTGCGACAACCAGCGCGATTTCGTCTCGCGCTTCGATAATTTCGGCAACCTGGGAGACAAAATTCTTGGATTTGTCGCGGTCCAATGGAATGATGCCCAAACGAACCATGATCGGCCCGAGCAGCCCATCGGTGAGTTGGCGCTTGCCGATGAAGCTCGCCTTCAGGCCGGTCGCCCAGGCCCAACCGATGGCCGGAAAAAAATCCCAGTTCGAGGTGTGTGCGTAACCAACCACGACCATTTTCTTGCCCGGTGGCGGCTCAAGGATCGCTTTCCAACCGAACAGACCCATCAGCCAGCTTGCCACCTGTTGTCGTTTGGTGATGGGTTCGTGGATGTGCGGTGTCGTTTCGGGCATGGGTCAGTGTAAGCGATGGGCAATGGACCTCTTGCGTAAGTGCATCTTCTCGAGATATTGAATGAATGGGGTCTCGTATTTGCTCCGACTCGAGCCAGAAATTTCAGGCGGAAACAGATTTATGCAAGAGGTTTAATAAGAAAAAGCTCGAGCGTCCAGGTGCACGCTCAAGCCCGCACAGACTTCTCCCCTATTCGAGTTCGTTTTGGGCCAGGGCTTCGAGCGCAGAAATGTTCAAGAGGATCGTGCGACGGTATTGCACGTCGATCAAACCCTCGAGCCGCATCTCTTTCAAAATTTTGCTGGCCGATTCCCTGGAGGCGTTCACGCCCTGCGCGATCACCTCTTGCGCGACGCTGAGCACCGGTTGTCCTTTGGCGTTGACTTCGCTCAATGGTGTGTGCCGGAGTTGCAGCAGGTAACGCGCCACCCGTTCGCGCAACTCGCCAAGTTGCAGGTGTGCCTCGAACTGCATGGTGCGCTCGAGTTGTTGGCTCAAATTTTTGGTCACGGAGATCAAGGTTCTTGGATCGTGAATCGAGGCGGGCAGGACATCGAACGTCAAATCGGTCAGGGCTTGCACTTCGGCATGGTGGGTTTGATCATTCAAGGAAGCCTCGCCGAAGTAATCGCCCGGCAGCACGTGACGCACCACCACTGGACGACCCGACGGACTGAGCTTCGTCATCCGCGCCAGACCGCTGGTCAGTCGGTACAGGCTTTCGGCCCGGTCGCCCTCGTAATAGACCTGTGAACCTCGAGAGATGCGCAGTTTGAAGGTTCCGGCTGGGCTTTCGTCGATGTGAGCGACGGGTGTATCAACAATGTTTAAATCCATGATGGGCCTCCTGGAAGGGCAATGGGGGATACGCATCCCCGAACTCGAGTGGTGCTCTTCAGCGATTTGCCGATCATTCGGCCTTTAAGTTACGCTTTTTACTCAGGTTCAATACCGGCCTCGGTCACACATGCTGGCGGCAGGCGCAAACACCACCAGTCGGTCAAATCCGCGATAATCCCCAACATGATCCTCGCATTGGTCGGACACCGCTTCCTGATCGAAGAACGCGCCAAAGTAGAACTGAAACGCAAAGGCTTCCAACCTCGAGACGTGCCGTGGTTGGGCAATTCTGACGAGGAATTGACACCCGAACTGATCGCCAGCCACACCCAGGGCGGACTGTTCGGACCGGCGGCATTGGTGGTCGAACTGAGCGGCGCGAAAGATTACAAGGCATTGCTCGAGGTTCTGAATCAGGCTCAAGATGCGATTGCCGTGGTGCTCGATGCCGAAAATTGGACCTCGAGCGAACCGAGCAGCGAGCAGATGCGTAAGAAAAAGGCGCAGGAAGCCCGCACGAAAACCTACGAGAAATTGGGTGCCGAACTGATCATGCTGCCCGCACCCGTCAAAGGCGCACTGATCAAATGGATCGCGGACCGTGCCAAAAGCATGAAGCTGATCCTCGAGCCGGACGCGGGCAAAGCGCTGGCCGAAATCTTCCCGGACGATCCGCCCGCGATTGCCAGTGAACTCGAAAAACTGAGCATTTTGGAGGGCAAAGTCGATGCCGAAACCGTGCGCCGCGTGGTCAATCACCTGCCGCCAACCAACGTTTTCGCCATGCTCGAGGCCGCCGCCAAGCGCAAAGCGGGCGAGGCCGCCGATCACCTCGAGCGATTGCTGGATGCGGGCGAAGACCCATTCAAACTGATGGGCGCATTGATTGGGCAGTATCAGTTGAATGCTCGGGCATTCGCACTGATTCAACGCGACCCGGTGGTACGCCACGAAGAGGCTGGAAAGATTTTGAGCGTGCATCCGTTTCGGGCGCAGAAAGCACTCGAGGCTGTGCGCGGATTGTCCGAAAACCGAATTCGCAAAGACTTACAAAAAATCCTCGAGGCCGATACCGGCATGAAATCTGGGCTCGAGCCAAGGTTGACGCTGGAACGCTTGGTGCTGGAGTTGGCAGTGTGAAATCCTGAAATTTCTCACTAAAATTACTACTAAAAGTAGTACCATCTGGCCATGCCAAACGACTTGAATCAAAAAATCAGCATCAGTTTGCCCGCCGAAACCATCCGCTATGCCGAGCAATACCAACGGGAACATGACCTTTCAAGCCGCAGCGAGGTGGTCCTCGAGGCATTCAAAGCACTGCGTGACCGTGAACTGATCGAAGGCTACAAAGCCTGGGCCGAAGAGTTCCGCAACAACCCAGACCCACTCACAGAAATGGGCCTCAACGAAGGACTCGAACCCAGCACCGAGGACACCTGGTGATCTTTCAACGCGCCGATATCCTGCTCAGCGATTTTGCGCCCGCTCGAGACGGCGAGGCGAACTACACCAGACCCGCAATCGTTATCACCAACAACCGAGCCAACATCATCGCACCCATCGTGATTGTCGTTCCCATCACCAGCAACACTGATCGCATTTATCCGATTGAACTCGAGTTACCGCTCAACCGCACCGGACTGGACCGCGACAGCAAAGCACAACCAAACCTGATCCGACACGTCAACATCAACCGATTCATCAAAAAACTTGGCTTCCTCCCCAATGACCTGATGCAAGAACTTGACTCGAGAATCCGAGAACACCTGGGCTTGTAACCCACCCGCGACCAGACCACTCGAGCCCTTGGTTCATGTACGACACAAGCTCAACTCGAGGTAGAATCACGACATCACCACAAACGCCCATTCGGGCACAGGAGGATGTCATGAAAGGTTCCAGGATTCTCATCTCGAGTCTCGTCATCGTCGCCACCGCCACACTGATCGCCACGCACGGCCAAGCCCAACAAAAGAAATTCGTGATCGGCGTATCCAACGGATTCGTCGGCAGCGAATGGCGCACGCAAATGCTCGACAACATGCAGGCCGTCAACAAGGGCTACATGAAAGCGGGCCTCACCGCCGACCTGGTGATCCAAAGCGCCGACGTGGACGTGCAAGGTCAAGTGCAACAGGTTCGCAACTTCATTTCGCAAAAGGTCGATGGCATCATCATCAACCCGAACTCGGCAACCGCATTGAATCCCGTCTTTAAAGAGGCGGCGGATGCAGGCATCAAAGTCATCAGCGTCGATCAGGAAGTCAGCGCCCCCACCGTCGTCAACGTCGGCATCGACCAACGCGAATGGGCTCGCAATAAGATGGAATGGCTGGCGAAAGCGCTCGGTGGTAAGGGCAACATCGTGATCATGAACGGCATCGCGGGCCATCCGGCCAATGAAGCTCGAGTTCGCGGCGAACAAGATGTGCTCGCCAAGTACCCGAACATCAAGGTCTTGAATAACGCGAACGGTGACTGGGATCACGCCAAAGCGCAACAGGTCATGAGCAGCATCCTGGCTTCACAACCGAACATTGACGGTGTGTTCACGCAAGATGGCATGGGACAAGGCGTACTTCGAGCATTGATCGCTGCCAAACCCAAAAAGATGCCCATCGTCTCCGGTGAGGCATACGTTGGCTACATGAAACTCTGGAAGGAAATCCAGAAAACCAACAAGAATTTTACGAGCTACGGACTGCCAAACCCTCCAGGCGTTGGCGCGAGCGGACTGCGCGTGATGGTCAGTTGGCTCTCGGGCAAAGCGCCAAAAGATGGCATCTTAAAAGGTGACGCGAAAAACACGATCTTCGTGCCGATCCCGAAAGCTGTGGCGAACGGCACGCTCGCCAACACGTATGACCTGCTCGAGAATCAAGGCAAAGAAGACACCTACACGATGGATTCGATCCTGACGCAAGCGGCAACCGACGCGCTGTTCAAATAAGGAATGGACTCGAGGGGCGGCGTGCGAATTCGTGCGTCGCCTCTTTCTGGTTCGGCGGAAAAGATTTCGGGACGCGATTGAAATCCAGTCTCGGGGGAAAGGCGACCACAAGGGATTCTTGACCCTAACACCAGCACCTAGCGGGCTTCTTGATCCCACAGCGGCACCCAGCGGGCTTGGATCGCTTGGGTCGCTCGTCCCTACGGGAAAACAAAACAGAAAAACAAAATGACAATGCTCGAGACATCACAAATCCTTCTTGAAGCTCGAGGCGTAACCAAACGTTACGGTGCAACGACAGCATTGCTCGAGGCGGCGTTTGAATTGTGTTCGGGTGAAGTTCATGCGCTGCTGGGATCGAACGGAAGTGGCAAAAGCACGTTGGCAAAAATCATTGCGGGCTTGGTCGCACCGGATTCTGGTGATCTGAATTGGCGCGGCTCAAGCGTGAAATTTCGCAATCCGCTCGAGGCTCGGGCGCAAGGCATTGCAGTTGTTTATCAGGAGCTTTCGCTCGTGCCGGATTTGAGTGTTGAAGCGAACATCTGGCTTGGCCACGAATTGCGTGGCGCATGGGGTCGCATTGATGCTACCGAGACTCGAACGCGAACTTTAAAACTGCTCGAGTTGTTCAAAGGCGTGACCCGAGAAAAATTCTTACCGGACACGCTCGCTGGCGCACTGCCACCGGACGAACGTCAACTCGTGGAAATCCTCAAAGCCATCAGCCTCGAGCCACAATTGCTGATTCTGGACGAAGCGACTGCGAGTTTGGATGCACGACAAGTTGAGCGCGTGTTTGAACTCGTCAACGATTTGAAATCTCGAGGGCTCGGCATTGTGATCGTGAGCCACAGGATGGATGAAATTTTTCAAATTGCGGATCGCGCCACCGCACTGCGCAACGGGCAGGTTGTTGGGCGCGTCAATGTGCGTGAAACCAACCGCGAAGAACTCGTCACCATGATCATTGGTGAGGTTGCCGCTGTGCTCGAGGGTAAAGCGAAATACCATGCGAACACGAATAAGACCGCGATTCTCAAACTCGAGAGTTCACGTTCTGGCAAACTCCGTGACCTCAAGCTCGAGCTTGCACCGGGCGAAATTGTTGGGCTCGGTGGATTACAAGGACAAGGGCAAAGTGAATTGCTGCTGACACTGTTCGGTGAAATTGCGCTCGAGGTTGGAACGCTGATACTCGAGAACACCACGCAAAATTTCACGCACCCTCGAGACGCAATGAATGCTGGGATTGCGTTCGTGCCAGGAGACCGAAACCGGCAAGGCTTGCTCGCCGCTCGCAACATTTTTGAAAACTTCTTGCTGCCAGGATGGGATGCGTTTCGCAACGGACCATTCATCAAAAGCGAACAGGCCCGAAACGCCGCGCTCTCGATGGGCGAAAAATTGAAACTGAAATACGGCTCGCTCGAGCATCCGATCACATCACTCTCCGGTGGCAACGCGCAAAAAGTCGTGCTCGGAAAATGGTTGATGCGCAACCCTCGAGTCCTCCTTTTGGATGATCCGACCAAAGGCATCGACGTTGGAGCCAAAGCCGAATTTTACAAACTCCTCGGCGAACTGCGCGAAGCAGGATTGGCGGTTCTGTTTTACTCGAGCGATGATGATGAACTATTGAACTTATGCGACCGTGTGCTCGTGATGCTCGAAGGGAAGATCACCAACGAACTTTCCGGCTCGAGTTTGAACAGAACGAATTTGGTGCGCTCGAGTTTGGGGGCGGCGTGATTCGGGTGGAAGGTATCCTCGCTTCGGAGGGCGAGGCAAGCCTCGTCCTTACGAAAACAATCAATTTGCCCGTAGAGGCGTTGTGCGAAGCACACTGTCGTGTGACGCTTGCCTCGCCCACGCCAGAACAACCACTGGGTTCACGCAAATCCCCGCAGGAGCCCGCATGAACCCTCGAACATCATGGTTCACCCGCCTCTCGAGTCAACCTTACGCGCTGTCGTTGGTGCTCTTGATTCTCGGTTGGATTGTGGTCGCGTTCTTCCAACCGGATTATTTCGTGCCACGAAATTTCGCCAATCAACTGCGTTCGTACCTGCCTTTGATTTTTCTAGCGGTCGCGCAAACCATCGTCGTGATCGGTGGCGGCATCGATCTTAGCCTCGGTGCATTGATGACACTCGCGAGCGTGGTCATGGTGCAAACTTTTGGCGCAAATCCTGGACCGCTCGAGACCTTCGCTGGCATCGCACTTGGCTTGCTGGTCGCCATGCTTGCGGGTGCGATCAATGGTTGGATCGTGGCGTACTTGCGTTTGCAACCGATCATCGCCACGTTCGCCACCTCGAGCCTGTGGGCTGGCATGGCGCTGTGGGTGCTGCCGCAACCTGGAGGAATCGTGCCGCAGGGCGTGCAAGATTTCGTGCGGCTCACTGTCATTCCGCCGTTCGCGTTGATCGTGATTGCGACCATGCTGCTCGTCTGGGCATGGTGGCTCGGCACACGTAATGCTCGAGCCCTGTACGCGGTTGGTGGCAGCCCGCAGGCCGCGTTCGCCAGCGGTGTTAACGTGCCTTTCGTCAAACTCTCGAGTTACGCCGTGAGTGGTTTGATCGCCGGGTTCGCGGCATTGTTTTTGATCGGTGATCTTGCCACGGGCGATCCGTTGATTGGTGCGCCCTTGACACTCTCGAGCGTGGTTGCGGTCGTCTTGGGCGGCACAAGATTGTCGGGCGGAGCAGGTTCGATCATCGGCAGCATCATCGGCGCAATCGTCTACTACATTCTGAAAAACGTCGTGGCTTTCACCGTCTTTCGCACCGGCCTGACCCCGCAATGGCAAACCTTGATCGATGGTGCGGTCGTCGTGCTCGCGCTGGCTGGACCGGGTTTGGCTCGAGTCCTCCGTCCAAATCCGAGGAGGAAATCGTGAGCGCCCCCAACTCGAGCCAGGGTCGGAATTCGATTGGATTCTCAAGCGCCTTGCGTTCACCACCAGTAATCGCGCTTCTACTTTCGGTCACACTTCTTTTCTTGGGCGAAGTCGTTCGGCCCGGTTTTGCAGCCTATGATCAGATCACCAACATCCTGCGCATCGCCGCGTTTTTGGGTGTGATTGCAGCTGGTCAAACGCTGGTCATCATGGCGGGTGGTGAAGGCATCGACCTGAGTGTGGGCAGCATCGTCACATTGGGAGCAATCATCATTTACCGTGTCTCGAGTGGGTCAGATGCGTTGCTGATTCCGGCGTTGGCGGTGGCGCTCGCGGTTGGATTCCTGATCGGCATCATCAATGGTTTGGGTGTGGCGCTCGTGCGGATTCCGCCGCTGGTGATGACACTCGGCATGACCGGCGTGATTCAAGGCCTGATCCTGGTCGTGACGGGCGGCAGACCATCCGGTGCGACCCCGCCCACGATGAAAGCGATCATCAGCGATGCCTGGTTCCTTGGAATTCCTGGCGATGTCTTCATCTGGGTGCTAATTGGCCTGGGCGTGACGGTCCTGCTGCAACGCACCGCTTACGGCAAAGCCTTGTATGCCGTCGGTGCGAACCGCGCAACCTCGAGACTGTCCGGCGTGCGTGTCGAACGCATCGTGATCCTGACGTATGGGCTTTCGGGGTTTTTCGCGGCGCTCGGTGGTTTCGTGCTCTTGGGCTACACGCAATCGGTGTTCATCAACCTTGGCAATCCGTACACCCTGCCGAGCATTGCCGCCGTCGTCATTGGCGGCACGGCCCTGTCTGGCGGCATTGGTGGCTACGCAGGCACAATGGCGGGCGCAATCGTCCTGACGTTGATCTCGAGCCTGCTGAACACCCTCAGCCTGCCACCGTTCGCGCAACAGATCGTCTATGGCCTGATTTTGCTGCTCCTGTTGGGTGTGTATGGTCGCGCTCGAGGCTTGCGGTCATAGCTCAAACCTGACAATCCTGGCATTGGTTGCGAAGTCCTCGGGCCATTCCCGCGTATGATCCTGTCCGCATGACCGAAACCCCTCCCCTGCTCGTTTCCGAACTGACCGTGACGCTCTCACAGAACCGCATTCTCGAGGATGTGAGTTTGCGGCTCGAGGCGGGTCACCTGTTGTGGTTGGTTGGGCAGAACGGCGCGGGCAAAAGCACCTTGATGCGGGCAATTGTTGGTCTGATTCCGTTCAGCGGTGAGATCCTGGTCGAAGGCGCAACACCGCGTTCGATTCAGGCTCGAGGGTCGTTTGTCTACGTTCCAGACGAACCGGCCTTGTACGAGGACCTGACCTTGCGTGAGCACGCGAAGTTCAATGCGATCACGTATGGTCAACCGGACGCGGAGGCGCGAACGTTGACCTTTCTCGAGGAATTCCGTCTCGAGGATCGCTTGGATGAGTTCCCAGCGAACCATTCGCGAGGCATGAGGCAAAAGTTGTCGCTCGCACTCGCGTTGGCCCTCGAGTTGCCACTTCTGATCCTGGACGAGCCGTACAACGGTTTGGACACGCAGGCGCAGGACGATCTGAGCGCAGCATTGCAGGCACGATTACAGGCGGGCCGCAGCGTGCTCGTCTGTGCGCACCAAGGCACGGTTGGGCAGGCATTGGTCTCGGACAACAAGAACGCTCGAGTCGGCACGCTGTACGGAGGACACTACACAGATGATGCTTCCGGCATCAAAGACCTCGAGCCTGACCTCGAGTCGAAAGCCTCATGAACGGGGTTCAGTCCTCGAACGGACTCGAGGCGATTCAATTCCTGCGGGCTCGCACGCTCAAGCGCGGCTTCTGGACGTATTGGAATTGGATTGAACGCAGCATCGGTTGGGGCAGCGTGCTCTGGCTGGTCGGTTGGGCGGTGTTTGTGGCGATCTCTGGTGCCGAAATGCTGCCCAGGCTCAAAAACCCGATTTCCTCGAGCAGTTTTCCACTGGCCTTCTCGGGCGGAGCCTTCGCGTTGTTGCTCTGGAGCGTGATTCGGGCAAGCGCACCACCGGTGTATTTGAACCGCCAAGACCTATACCGCATCGGTCTGGCCCCGATTGAAGGCGCTCGAGCCTTGGCCTGGCCACTCTGGTCGGCTCGAGGCTTGTGGTTCGCATTTGGTTTGGTGCTCGGCGGGATTTGGTCGCTTGCGGCGAACACTTGGTTTGCGACGTTTGCGCCATTCGCCGCGCCCGC